>CAJQGO010000364.1 GCA_905477565.1 uncultured Planctomycetota bacterium | reverse complement strand
AGACATTTGTATAATCAGAAACTTGTGCGGTGACCACGCTAAGAATGGCGGTGTACGTACAAGCAAACAGCTGAAAACAAATCGCTCGTATCACGCTCATGTAAGGCCTCCGCAGTCAGGCGTGCCGTTGTTGCTCGAGCAATCCACGCTTGTTTCTGGAAGTGCTCCGGAATGAGCACACGTCGCCGCGGCGACCTCACAGGACTTCCGCAGGTTCTTGTCGTGAGGATCGCCTCGCAGTTCGCCAACAAGGAAGGCTGCGGTGAATGAATCCCCTGCACCAACTGTATCGATCACGTTCGTAGAAATTCCATTCTGGGTGACAGTGTCATCAGGCGTGACCAGCACGGCTCCGTCTTTTCCAAAAGTCAAAATAACCATGTCAAGATTCCCAAACTCGAGCAGGACTCTGAGATCTCCTTCGAACTGGTCGGTCTTGCTGATGCTACAGGCAGAGCAAACCTCAACCAGTTCGTCGTCACTAAGTTTTAAAATGCTGGCGAGTTGAACCGAGTTACGAATCATCTCAGCATCAAAGAATGGTGTCCTGAGATTGACGTCCAGAACACGGGGAATTCCTGCAAGGGCAGCCGTCTCAACAGCTTCACGAATTGTGGCTCGTGAGACAGGATCGCGCTGTCCCAACGTTCCGAAGTAGATCGCATCAACTGCAGCTATTCGCGACGCTATCGCATCGTTCCAAGTGAGGTTATCCCATGCCGAACCCTGATGAATCATAAACGTTGGTTTGCCAGTATCATCAACTTCAACACCTACCGTACCAGTCGGTGTTTCAGAAATTACCTGCATAAGACTTACATCAATGCCATACGCACTGAGTATGTCGATACCATCGCGTCCGTGTTGGTCATCGCCGACTGCGCTGAGCATTGTTACGTCAGCACCTTGAATCGCCGCGTGACATGCAAAGTTTGCTGGAGCACCACCAAAGCGTTCACCGTCCGGGAACAAATCCCACAGCACTTCACCAAGTGAGAGAATCGCAGGATGTTTCATTCGGCCATCTGCCGTTCAAATTTTTGTGTGGAGATCAGGCAAGAATATCACTGACGACGTTGCCGTAGACGTCAGTCAAGCGAAAATCACGACCGGCATACCGATACGTCAGCTTTTCGTGATCGATTCCTAGGATATGCAGGATTGTTGCATGAAGGTCATGCATATGTACTTTGTCGTCTTGCGCAAAATAACCAAATTCATCGGTTGAACCATGACTGAAACCAGCCTTTACCCCGGCACCACTCAGCCAGACAGTGAATCCAGCAGGATTGTGATCGCGCCCGTTTTTACCCTGTACAACTGGCGTACGACCAAATTCAGTTCCCCAGACAACAAGCGTATCATCGAACATACCGCGTTGTTTCAGGTCTTCCAGAAGTCCTGATATTGGCTTATCAACACTTAGTGCATTCCTCGTATGGCCCTTTACGAGATTATTATGCTGATCCCAGACATATGGCGTACTTACTTGAATATATCGAACTCCAGCTTCACAGAAACGACGAGCCAGAAGGCAACGGTGACCAAAATTTGATGTTTCTTTCCGGTCCATACCGTACAAATTTCGTGTTCTTTCAGATTCATTACTGAGATCAATTAATTCAGGCGCAACACCTTGCATACGCGCAGCCAATTCGTAACTACGAATCACACCATCGAGCTGCGGATCCTGGCTCTTTTCAAAATGCCTTTTATTCATTTCATGAAGCATCTTGAGCTGGCGATGCTGATGCACCGAGTGGGCACTATCCGACTGGAGATAGTCAATCGTTGCATCTTCTGCTTTACTCGCCGAGTGACCAAGTGCTGTGGCCTGATGATGGGCAGGAAGGAAGGCTGAACCATAATTACGGGTTCCACCATGTCCTGCTGGCGGCGTAATACTGATGAACGCTGGAAGATTTTCATTCTCTGCACCAAGGCCGTAACTCACCCACGCACCAACCGACGGTCGCAAGAGATTATCGTTACCCGTATGGATCATCGAAACAGCTTGACCATGCGACGTCCCTTTTGTGTGCATAGACTTGATGAAGCAGAGATCATCGGCATGCTTCGCGAGATGAGGCCAAAGCTCGCTTACCCATGCACCACTTTCTCCGTACTGCTGAAACTTCCACGGAGTCTCTAGTAGTTTGCCATACCCCGCCTTGTCTTTCAGTGATACATCGAGATTTTCAATCCCTTTGAAGGGTAGTTTTTTTCCGTTGTACTGAGTGAGTGCGGGCTTCGGGTCAAACGAATCCACCTGAGAAACACCGCCGTGCATGAAAAGAAATATCACGCGATTGGCTCGCGGCTTATGATCCAAGCCGGAACCCGCAGCGCGTACAATGCGTTGCGCGAAAGCCTGAAATGCGAGAGCCCCAAAACCACAGGCTGTTGACTGCAACCAATGGCGACGATCGTGGCTCACCGTAAATTGATGACACTGCTTCATACCGTGTTCCTGATGCCACTATTCAATAAACCGAAATTCTGCTGAACAGAATACAACCTGTACAAGTGAAGCAAACGCCTGCTCAAGTGCCTGCCCCCCCTCCATCAACTCAGCAACATATTTCTTACCACGTTGAACTTCATCGTGACCTGCCTGCCGAATGAGAACACGTCGATAGAGTTGCTGAATGCTTTTCTCGATTGTCACATTGTTTTGCAACAAGAGCAAACTCAGAGCGTGTGACATTTCATGAACAAATGGCGAATTCATCATGAACAAGGCCTGAGCCGGCACCGTTGTCATGGCTCGCCTCCCTGTGACAAGATCGGGGTTGGGAAAGTCAAACACAGCTAATGATGGTGGAATAGCACCCCGCACAACAGGCATATACACACTTCGCTGTCGCAATTTTCCAGTTTGCCCCAACGACACATGCCGCTTTCCATTTGTTTGAACAGCATGCATACCGAAATCACTTACTGCAGAATCACGAGACTCGCAGTCAAGCTTCCCTGAAAGTGCCAATATCGAATCACGAATTGTCTCAGCCGGGGCAGGACGCCGGTACTGTTTTTGAACGTTTGATTTTTCGCCAGTTTCCTCCGAAACGTCAGCGACAGCCTGCTGATATGTTTTCGACGTAATAATCTTTCGAATCACACTTTTGACAGACCAATTATTTTTCACAAACTCCTCGGCAAGAAAATCGAGGAGCTCAGGGTTTGATGGAACCGTTCCGCGCACACCAAAGTTGTCGCTCGTTTCCACAATGCCTCGGCCAAACAGATGCTGCCAGATCCGATTGACCATAACCCGAGCAGTCAGTGGATTTTCTTTTGCGGTGATCCACTCAGCCAGCTGCACTCGCCCTGACTCATGAGTTGGGATAGAGAACTGTGTCACACCATTCCAATTCACGACCTGAAGAACACCCCGCGGGACTCTTTCTCCCAGATTTTTTGGTTCTCCACGAACGCGTACATGTAAGTCACCTATGCCTTGTGGCCCATTGTCTTCAGCAGCCATAGCCTTCGGCATTTCAGGACTATCTTTTTTCATATCCGCGAGCGTTTTTTCGAGATTTGCAAGCTCCGCATCCAAGGATGACGTGTCAGTGGGCATGTCTTTCTCAAGATCTTCTACATGCACAAGTCGAACGGCATCAGCAAGAACAGGCTTGTCTGTCCCGTTACCAGCAAGATTCACAACAGCTTTCGTATCAAATTTAAACTGGCCAAGCGGCTGCCATAGCTGATCAATCGAAGGAAGAGCCGTCTGATCAACAACAACTTGATTCTCGCCGTCGGCATGGTGAACCGTATAACGAACTTTCGTTGCAAGCCCCTTACCACCTCGAAAGCTGACTCGAAGCTCATATTTCCCTGGTTTGGGAAGAGTAGCTTTCCATTGAATTGAAAATGGCGTTTTCTGATTATCTGCCACAAGATAGTGATCACCGACATAATTCGGACGATGAGTCGACTTCCGCCACGTCCCTTTTCGAGTAGCGTCACTATCGTCAACGAGTACGCCAACTGCTGAGCCTAAAACGTCCTCTCTTTTCCGCTTTCTCTGCTGAATCCTTTCCTCAATGTCTCTTACCTTTAAACGGAACGCTTCCAACCGTTGCTTCTCGTCGTCATCGATCAGAAGATCTGTTTCTTTCCACCCGGAAACATTGACATTGTTCATGAGAATGCCATCGGTCGTCCGGGTACTGTGGAGGATGCCCGCCATGGCGTAATAGTCTACGGTTGGTATCGGATCAAATTTGTGGTCATGGCAGCGGGCACACCCAAGCGTAAGCCCCATTGTCACTCGACTGATTGTGTCGAGCTGTTCATCAGCAATATCAAGACGCATCTTCTCCTTATCTCGTTCGGTCAACATTTTCGGACCAACCATCAGAAATGTTGTTGCAACGAGCTGCCTATTTCTTTGTTCAATTGTGTCGTACGGAAGAAGATC
>CAJQGO010000363.1 GCA_905477565.1 uncultured Planctomycetota bacterium | reverse complement strand
TCCTTTTCAAAGTCGGCGTTGAGTGAAACAATCTGAGTCGTGCAGCGTTCTTTGATCGTCTGCAGTTTCGACTCAGTGTCTGCTTGTAATCGAGTAGTCTCTTCATGAAACTTCTTCTCGATTGTTACTTCGAGGCGTGCTCGCTCAGATGCTTCTTTACGGAGCGTGGTAATCTGCTCTCGAAGAAGATCACGGTCGTAGCATGACTGTGCATCCAATTCAGGCGTAGACTTGTGAGTATCGGAATTAGACATAGATGAAAAGGGAGTTGTAAGGGCAGGTTGGAGTGGTTGGCAAACGATTGAAGATGTTAATAAACGACGTCATCGCTCACATCACGCCCTGCACGATCAAGTACTTCGGCGAGCCTTCCCACTGCCTCTAGGGTTTGCTTGACGTCGGGCTTTAAGGGGACAATAAACTCTTCGTGGAAGCGTCGAGCTGTTGCATCATCCCACGTCTCAGCGGTGATTTCCCACTTAATGCCAAGCTGCTTCAAGGCCAGTGCTAATTTCGCTGCTCCACTCGATAGGTCACACGTCTTCATGAATCGGCACTCTCTTCTGTTGAATTTTGGTTCTCGCTATCGTCTGTTTGACGAGCTACTGATTCTACGGGTGAGGTTGTTCCAGAAGCGTTTGCTCCGCTAGGACTCACCACAGTCTGATAATTTTCAAGTGCTGTAAGCATCTGCTCAATGCGAGCAATCGCCCTTGGGCAGTCAACATCAATAATTTCACGAAACCGAACAAGCCTGATGCACGTTTCTCTGAATTGTTGAAGTACTACTGGGGTCCAGCGCTTCACGAGTTCAAGTTTTTCTTCTGCTCGTTGCAGTTTCTTCCGTGCCTTTTCGAGGTTCTTTTTCTCTTCAGCACATGCTGGTGCGTTATCACCAACCTTCTTGTATGTTCGGCAATGTTCGAGATCTTTTATAGCCTGATTCACGCCGTCGGCGGCGCGTCTCGTTTCTGCTTTCCAAAAGGCAGCGCGGTCAACTGTGATCCAGTCAATTCCACGTTGACCTTCTATTTCAATCTCAGCGAGTGCCTGACTTGAGTCATGCGCATACGTTATCATTGCAAGCTTAACGAGACTGAGCGTATCGATTGACTTGATGTCGGCCTGTGTTGACATGTGGTCTGCTGGGTTGGTGGCTGTATCTTATCGCTGGTTCTGGTATTCCTCGACGCGCTCCGCCTTTCGGATGAGATATGGCACGTATTCTCCTGTTGATTCCACGAATCGACCAAACGTGGTGAGTTGTTGTTCAAACTCTTCTGCAAACTTTTGGTGCTCTTGGTCACGCCAGGTCGCAGACAGTGCCTGAAGTTGTCGTTGGACTGTTTGCATCTGCGAATGGACTTCTGTACTAAAATGGCGTAGCCGTGACGCAAAGCGTCGCAACTCCTGTGGATCGACGATTGCCTGTCCCATGGGAAATACTCCTTGAGTAGCGTTGTTCGGCTAAGGTTTGGATGCGAGCGGAATACGCGGAACAACGTTTTTCCGCATTGATATCTTAACGGGTAGACGGCAGGTGCGTGAACATGCAGGATTTCTCCACCGGTCTGACGGCTCAAAACGTCACGTGATTGAACCATGACATTCCCCAGAGAACCAGCTATGAGCGACCAAACAGCATCGAAAAAAGGACATCATCCGCCCGCCGGCAGTCATCCTGGGGGCGAGCCAGCCCTGGACGAGTCGGTTTCAGTGGAGCCGACAGTTGGTTGGCATTGCACCCATTCGTTCTATCGGTTCGATCGAGCGAGACTCGCTCAACTCACGGACGCCGAACGCACGGAGGGTCTGAAGGCCTTCAAGGAAGCATTGGATGCAGAGTCTGCGTCGAGCCCGACACGGCTTCAGCAGTGGATTGTACCCGGTCATAAAGCGGACTTCGCAGTTATGGCTCTTGATCCGTCACCCCATGCTGTAGATGGCATTCATCAACGCCTCTTGGCAGGTCCGCTTGGGTCGGCACTCGAGTCGACCTATTCATTTGTGGGGCTTACGGAGGTTAGTGAGTATCTCCCGACTGCCGAGCAGTTTGCAGCAAAACTTGTAAAACAAGGTGAAGACCCTGAGAGCGCTAGCTACAAAGCACGAGTAAAGGGGTACGCAGCGAGAGAACCTGCAATGCAAAAAGCGAGGCTGGAGCCAGATTTCCCTCCTTGGCCATGTGCGTGCTTTTACCCAATGAATAAGAAGAGGAAAGTTGGTGAGAACTGGTTCACCCTTCCGTTCTCGGAGCGTAGCCGACTCATGGCCGAACATGGTGCAAGTGGAATGAAGTTTGGTGGTCGAGTTTCTCAGCTCATTACAGTTTCCGTCGGTCTTGATGACTGGGAGTGGGGAGTTACTCTTTGGGCGCGTCGTCCAGAGTTTCTAAAAGAAATTGTCTATACGATGAGATTCGATGAGGCGAGTGCTCGGTACGCAGAGTTTGGGCCTTTTTATACAGGCTATGTTGCGACTGCGGACGAAATTATTGATCACTGCCGGATTGGTTCGTAGACAAAAGTTTATTTAATTTATTTCGTCAGTCTCTTCCTGCTCTGCATGTGAAAACACAAGTTCGACGGATGTGCCCCGTTTTGGTACGCGGCCAGTAAAAGCTTCAAACAGGAGCGAATCATTTGCCTGGGAACTAGTAATCGGTAGATCGAGTGTCGCAGCTGGAAAGTTCGAGACACATACGAGATCACCGCCGTCCGCCTGATAGTATTCAATATTTGTTTTAGGGTTTTTCCAAAAAATACTTCCAGCAAAGATCCAGTTGTAGTCTAACTCCTCCCCGGTCTCGCTATTCTTTACCCAGCGTTGAGCAGGTGTTTCATGGTCTCCGGTATCATCGTGCCAGCGCACTGTGATCGCTACTGAAT
>CAJQGO010000362.1 GCA_905477565.1 uncultured Planctomycetota bacterium | reverse complement strand
ACCCTGTCTCGATGCGGCAGGCATTCTCACAAACGATCCCATCTGTCGTGGAATGACTTTTGTACTCAAGCCTGAAATGGCACGACCCCTCGATACTACCCACCCACATATACAAGTTTCTTCTGAAAAAAAAACCTCCTCTCCTCATACTCTCCCAGCACATGGCCGTCTGAAAGAACTCTGTGAACAGTTCGAAACGAGGACCTTCACAACGATTACCATGACAGACACGTGTGCAATCGAAATTTCAGCACTGTCATCGAAACAGCTTTCATCAAGATCGAATAAACCCATCCTCCAAAAGGAGGCTGCCTGATGGGTTTAGAACAATCTTCTCGTATTGTCATTACCGGAGTCGGTGCTTCGACCCCACTGGGGCATTCATTCAGTGAAATTGGTGATGCGTTACAAGCTGGTCGGTCCGGTATTGATTGGTACGATGCTGGCACGTTCAACCGCCTCCAGAAACATGCTGCTGCCAGCGTACAAGAAATACTGCTACCAACAGAAACCGATAGTCTGATACACACTGAGCAATTCGAAAAATCTTCACGGATCGAGCAGTTCATGATAGGACCTGCCGCACACGCTCTTGCTGATGCCGGCATCAATCCAAAAGTTGATAGTCTCGAACAAAAGAAACGCGTTGGAATCATTGCCGGCATTGGAGCGGAACAACTCAAAGGTTGGGAATGTGACTTTCTTGACAATGGCCATGATGTTTTTGAGGCAAGCCGCCAGCCATCACTTGTCCACCGAGTTGCTCACATGCTCGGCGTGAATGGCCCTGCAACAACTGTTGCCGCAGCCTGTGCGTCGAGTGGATATGCTCTTGCGCTTGGGAAAACCTGGCTCACACACGGACTGGTAGATGCCTGTGTTGTTGGTGGATGCGATGTTCTCAGCCCAACTGCACTTGCTGCATTTCATAACCTCCGAGCGTTATCACGGAGAGATGACGATCCCCAAAAAGCTTCACGTCCATTTGACCGGAATCGTGATGGTTTTGTCATGGGCGAAGGCGGTGTCTTTTTCGTACTTGAAAGACAGCGAGCCGCAGAGGATCGACAATGCAAAATATATGGCGAACTAGCCGGAATCGGTATGTCGAGTGATGCGTCACATATGGTCACACCATGCAGTGATCCAGTCCAAGCATCTCGTGCAATCACTGAAGCGATTGTCGATGCAAATCTGTTACCAGCAGATGTTGATTACATAAATGCACATGCTGCTGGCACTCCGGTAGGTGATGCTGCTGAGGCAGGAGCCATTCGCAATGCCTTTGGAACTGCAGCCACCGAAATATTTGTCAGTTCAACAAAAAGTATGTCTGGACATCTCATTAGTGCGGCCGCCGCTTTTGAAGCACTTGCATGTCTCGTTGCAATTGAACGAAACATGGTCCCACCAACTATCAACCTCGATGATCCTGATGAAAACTGTTGCCTTAGACATGTCCCACATCAGTCAATTTCTTTACCAGTTCATGTGGCCGCAAGCAATTCATTTGGCTTTGGTGGATCAAACCTCTGCCTCGTTCTAAAAAGTGCCGCTTAAAAACCATTTCTTATCACCTTTTGGAGTTTTATTGTGTCTGATTCATCACCAGCCCTTCCATCACTTACACTTCCTCAAATTGGTTCCGCCACTGATACAGTGCTTGAGACACTCGTGGCTCATTGGCACGAAGTTGAGCCACAGCATTCGGAAGATGGCCTTGCCGGCAAAGTCTGTGACCTCCATCAGTTCAATTTCCTCCTGTGGCACGAGGAAGATATTGCGAGATCCCCCGACGTCACTGATACAAAAATAGCTGCTGTAAAGCGGGCGATTGATAAGTACAACCAGGCTCGCAACGATGCGATTGAAAAGGTTGATGACTGGCTCATTCAGGAACTTGCAAATCGTGGTATCGCAGCCGAAGAAAATGCACCAGCCGCTACAGAAACACCGGGTGCTGCAATAGATCGGCTATCGATTCTAGAACTTCGTCGCTACCACATGCGTGAACAACTCGAACGAGACGATGCGTCGCAGGAGCACCGTGAGAAAGTTGCTCAGAAAATGGTCATACTTGATCAGCAAAGAGATCATCTCATCACGGCCCTTGACCGGCTGCTTCAAGAAATATTTTCCGGAAAACGTCCTTTACGAGTCTTCCGGCAGATGAAGATGTACAACGATCCAGCAATGAATCCATATCTGTACAAATCCGCTTCAAATCCGGTTGCATGATGCAGACAAAATAAAACCATCTGTGTAATCGAATACTTGTCATACAGACCGCTTCATAAATGATCTGACCTAGGATCATAGAAGAATGTCCTGGACAACATCACCATGGACATCGGTGAGTCGGTAGTCTCGACCTTGATGACGGAACGTGAGTTTTGTGTGGTCGAATCCGAGAAGTTGAAGTATGGTCGCATTGAGATCATGCACATGAACAGGGTTCTCGGTAATTGAGAACCCTAATTCATCCGTTGCACCATAGATTGTGCCGGGCTTCGTGCCACCGCCAGCAAGCCACATTGTAAAGGCATCTTTATGATGATCACGGCCCGGTTCCCGTTTTTTTGTAGTGGGTGTGTCTGCATTTCCTTGGGCCAGCGGTGTGCGGCCAAACTCACCTCCCCAGACCACAAGTGTTTCATCAAGTAAACCTCGTCTTCTCAAATCGGCTACAAGCGCAGCCATGCCCTGATCTACATCACGGCATTTAGCAGGTAATCGAATTTTGAGGTTCCCATGATGATCCCAATCGGAATCAAAAAGCTGCACAAAGCGAACTCCGCGTTCAATCAGCCGACGGGCGAGGAGACAGTTGGCAGCAAATGATGGCTTCCCTGGTTCCACACCATAAAGTTCCAGCGTCTCAGCAGTCTCGGTCGATAAATCAGTCAGGTCTGGAACACTTGCCTGCATTCGAAACGCCATTTCGTACTGGCTGATTCGTGTCGCAATTTCTGGGTCTTCAGTTTCGGCAAAACGCAAAGAATTAAGACCGTTGACTGTATCAAGTAATCGCCGACCATCCTCTCGAGATCGACCGGCTGGATTGCTGAGATAGAGCACTGGGTCGCCACTCGAGCGAAAACGAACACCCTGGTGAACGCTTGGCAAAAAACCACTTGACCACAACTGTGAACCAGCACCCCCTGCAGGACCAGAGAGCAATACAACGTATGCTGGGAGATTCTCGTTTTCACTCCCTAAGCCATAAGTCGTCCAAGCGCCAAGTGAAGGCCGTCCACCGCGCCCAAAGCCACTATGCATAAACATCTGGGCTGGAGCATGATTAATTTCATCGGTATGCAGACTGCGTACGACACACAACTCATCTGCAACACCCCCGAGACAGGGAAGGTGTTCGACTACATCAAGCCCAACATTACCTTGCTTGGAGAATTGAAATGGTGAACCTGCAAGAACTTTTTTGTCACCAATAAATGCCAGCTTTAAACCATCGAGCAATGCTTCCGGACAGTTTTCACCATGACGCTCTGACAGGTCAGGCTTTGGATCAAGCATATCTAACTGGGATGGAGCACCAACCATATGGAGATGGATCACTGACTTCGCACGAGGGCTGAAGTGAGGAGCATGACTACGGGACAGGCTTCCTGCATTCTGTCCTTGAGCCACTGGAGAATCACTTGCCAACAATGTCGATAAACCAACTGCTGAGAGCCCTAAACCCTGCCGAAAAAAATGACGGCGAGAAACATCCAGAAAATTCATCTTTGGTTCAAACTTTGGCCGCCTCATAAGACCTACCATGCTCTCAGTTTTTGGTGATTGTTTCGTCAAGATTCAAAAGCGTGGCTGCTATTACATACCATGCTGCAAGTTCATTCACATCCATGCTTCCTGGTATATCGATTGCGGAATGTTCTTTTAGGATCGCTTCAACTTTTTTTGGATTTGCGACCAATCCTTTCCGTTCTGAATTTAATAATTTTTGCAAAAGATTGACTTCCCTTGCTGTTGGCTGCCGGCTGACTGCAATGCGGAATCCATAGCCAATACGTGATGTATCAGTATCATCTGGTGACTCACAGAGAATACGTCTTCCGAAGGCAAAGGCAGCCTCGGTGTACACTGGGTCGTTTAATAGAACCAGTGACTGAAGTGGTGTATTGGACCGAGACCGCCTCGTTACACACGTCATGCGCTCTGTTGCATCAAAAGTCACAAAGCTTGGGTATGGGCTTCCCCGCTTGAGAACAACATAGATGCCACGACGATATTGTTGCTCACCCGGACTCACTTCGTAGTTGTATTTCTGACCACCCAACTTCACCCACAACCCATCTGGCTGTGGTGGATGAATCGACGGACCGCCTTTTGCAGTACTCAGTAACCCTGCAATAGCGAGAGCGTTATCGCGAATGCCTTCTGCATCAAGACGAAATCGTGGCCCTCTCGCATACCATTTATTTTGAACATCTTGCAATCGTTTCTCGGGAGTCACACTTGAAGACTGCCGATACGTTCTGCTGGTTACAATCCGACGAACCAGTTTTTTGAGACTCCATCCATCTTCCATGAATTCAACTGCAAGACTGTCAAGCAATTCTGGATGTGTTGGTCGTTCACCTTTAACACCGAAATCCTCGAGTGTGGTGACAATTCCTTGGCCAAAAATCTCAAACCAGACTCGATTGACAAGCACTCTGGCTGTTAACGGATTGTCTTGTGACACAAGCCATTGGGCAAGTGCGAGTCGGTTCGTGGGACCATTAGTTCTTCCACCAAGCACAATCGGCGTGCCCGCCTCAACCTGCTTTGAAGGGTCAGTAAAGTCACCGCGGTTGAAAACAAAGGTTCTACGAGGCTTTGCCTTTTCTTTCATCACAAGGGTCATTGCTTGGGGAATTGCAGCCAGCTTATTTTGTAATTGCCTGACTTTCTTTTCCATCGTCTTCAAGCGCACATCAGCGTCTGGCTGATCCTGTTGATCGACTAACGTCTCTCCACCACAGGTAGTAGGCTGTTCACTTTCATCTTGAACAACATCCTTCTCTGTTTTGTCCCCCTTAACCTTTTTCACATCTTTCCGAGCATCACTGAGACTTTGGCTGATGGACTTTCGTTCCGTAACCCAAGGATCGTGGCTTAAGTTCATTGATGGGCCAATGAACTTAATCGAAGATGGAACTTTTGGATTCGCTCGTTCCGCTTCAGCTTCTGTTGAATTAAAAAACGCTGCAAAGCGATAGTATTCTTCTTGAGAAAATGGATCATATTTGTGATCGTGGCATTGAGCACATTCAAGTGTGACTCCCAACCACACAGCACCGGTTGTATTTACGCGATCAAAAACTTGATTAATTCGACTCTCTTCCGGGTCGGTTCCCGCTTCTACGTTCGTTGGAGCGCACCGATGGAAGCCCGTAGCAAT
>CAJQGO010000361.1 GCA_905477565.1 uncultured Planctomycetota bacterium | reverse complement strand
GAAATTGATGTTGGTGACTCTATTGATAGCTATGTGGTTGAAGAAGCCCGTCGTCGACTTGAAAGTTACTACCATGAGAAAGGTTACGACGCAGCTCGTGTAACAACTGTTGAGGGAACAAAGCCGGGCGACAAAGGAGCAGTCTTTCTTGTCGATGAAGGTCGGAGTCGAAAATCTTTTTGGACTACCTTTGTCGGGAATACCATTGCAACCGATGCACGATTACTCACACAGATCAAATCCAAACCGGGATTTTTCTGGTTCCTGGGTGGGGACGTTGATCACGAAAAAATCGATGCCGATGTTGATACGCTCACAGCTTATTACCGTAGCCTTGGTTTTTTCCAGGCACGTGTTGGTCGTGAAGTCCAGGTTATCCATGGCCTCGGCCGGGATTGGGCTTTGCTGACCTTTGTCATCAATGAGGGGCCTCGTTACAGAGTCCGAAATGTTTCATTTCTTGGCAACAGTCGCTTTAAAGGAGAATTCCTTGAACGTGATCTGAAACTAAAAAGTGGTGAATTCTTTCATCAAAGCCACATGGATTCTGACCTCGGTCTTATTCGTGATATTTATGGCGGACGTGGTTTTGTATTCGCTGACATTCAAGCAGACCCAAGATTCCTCGAAAAGCCTGGTGAACTTGATCTGGTCTACAAGGTGGCTGAGGGACAGCGATATCGGGTTGGACAAATCAACGTCCGTATTGGTGGTGAGAACCCGCATACTCGCCACAGCGTCATATTAAATCGGCTCTCCCTCCGGCCCGGTGACATTCTGGACATCCGAAAACTGCGATCTGACGAACGACGGATTGCATCAAGTGGTCTCTTCCTCAATGAACCTGCGAGAGGAGAAGGACCACGAATTGTTTTTAGTAAACCTGATCCGTCAGAACAATTAATCGCTCGTGAACCAAATCAAAATGGCTTTCGAGGTCAGAGTCCTGACGATGGTGACGCAGTGCTTGACCTCGTACTCAAGGGTGAATTAGCTCCATCACCATCCGAGCAAGAATCTGCAGATACAACTGGTGAGCACGCTCCAAGTAACAAGAACTCAGTCAACCCTGTTGAAATGCGCGAGCAACCAGAATGGCGAGGACAAAGTCCAGCGTACGGATATCAACCGCCAGCCACCATCACTTCGGCACCCGCTACAAGTCCACCACCGTATCGTCAGTCATTCCCTCAGCAGGCTGCACCTACTCGCCCGGCGAGTGTCCCCGGTCCATCAACGGCCCAAAACCCAAATGCAGCTGCATGGGGTGGCTCTGCAATAGCAGCGACAAGCCCCGGGGCTGTTGACTACGGGCGGATTCCACCCGCCTCTCCAACAGCGACCCCAATGGTTGCCCAACAGCCTATCGCTCAACCTCAAGCTGCTCCTCCCACACCATCGGGTTATGCACAGTCTGGTTTTGGACAACCTGGTTTTGCAGATCCTTCTGGATTTGATCCGCTTCCAAATGTTCCCGGAATGGGTCAACCGGGGCTGCCACCACCGGGCTTCGCTCAGCCTCCTCTTCAACCATTTCCCGGCAACGAACCATATGTAGTGGTTGATGTGAATGCTGAAGAAACACAGACAGGCCGGCTCATGATCGGAGCGGGGGTCAACTCCAATGCAGGCCTGGTTGGAAACATTGTGGTCGATGAACAAAATTTTGATATTACTCGACTTCCAACAAGTTGGGATGACATACGAAACGGCACGGCCTTTCGTGGTGCCGGCCAAAGATTTCGACTCGAAGCAGCACCTGGTACAGAGTTACAGCGATACACCGCTACCTTCCAAGAACCGTATCTTTTTGATACTCGCGTGGGACTTTCAACGAGTGCTTCGTACTTCACTCGTTACTTTTTCGATTGGGCTGAAGGTCGGGTAGGGGGCCGTGTTGGCCTTGGGTATCAGTTTGTCTTTGCCCCCGATTTATCAGTAAATGCTGGATTCCGTGGCGAGAGTGTTGATATCTTCAACCCTCGTGTTCCAGGTGTACCCGACATTGAAAATATGCAAGGAACGAACTCAGTCTACGGCTTCAGTGGCGGGCTTATTCATGACACTCGGGACAGCCCTTTCCTGCCAACCGAAGGTCATCTTGCGACTGTCGAATTTGAACAGGTGATAGGAACTTTTATCTACCCACGAGGCGTTTTTGAAGCTCGGCAATACTTCCTTCTCAATCAGCGACCCGATGGTTCAGGGCGACATGTCTTGTCGATGGGCACCATACTCGGATTTTCTGGCCCTGATACGCCATCGTACGACAACTTTTATGCTGGTGGATACAACACCATGCGCGGCTTTGTTTTTCGTGGTGCAAGCCCACGGCAACGAAGCACAACCACAGGCCAAGAAGCAATTGTTGGTGGACCATTTGAGTGGTTAAATACCGTTGAATATATGTTTCCGATTACTGCCGATGATTCCCTTCGTGGTGTTGTCTTTACTGATTTTGGTACGGTTGAACAAAACGTAACGATCAAAGACTTTCGAGTATCCCCTGGATTCGGCCTCCGAATCACCATGCCTGCACTTGGACCAGCTCCGATCGCACTCGATTTTGCAGTGCCTGTTTCATACGCGGAGTTCGACAGCCAGCAACTCTTTAGCTTCTTTGTTGGGTTTGCGCGATAATTGCTCTCTCTATCGAGCCTTGCCTTCGATAGCCGACTGCGCAACTGCGACACCTGCGACATACGCACTCGACCAGGCCCACTGAAAATTGAAGCCTCCGATTCGACCGTCGACATCAAGGACTTCACCAGCAAGGTAAAGACCGGGACACTTTCTACTTTCCATAGTTTCCAGTTTTACTTCTTCAAGAGGGACGCCACCGGCTGTCGCTTCCGCTATGGAAAAACCTCGATCACCGGTTACAGGTAATG
>CAJQGO010000360.1 GCA_905477565.1 uncultured Planctomycetota bacterium | reverse complement strand
GTAGGTGAAAATCCAGATCGTGAAGGTTTGCTTGAAACGCCAGCTCGTGTTGCTCGCATGTATGCGGAAATGTTCAGCGGATTGCATGATGATCCTCGGCGTCATCTGGGAAAGGCATTCACTGAGAAATACGATGAGCTTGTCTTAGTTCGTGATATTGCTTTTCACAGTATGTGCGAGCATCATCTGTTGCCTTTTATGGGGCATGCACACATTGGATACATACCAAATGGTCGCGTGTTGGGGCTCAGTAAGTTGGCAAGGGTGGTTGAGGCAGTGTCCCATAAGCCCCAGGTCCAAGAGCGTATGACTGAACAAATTGCTGATTTGTTAGAGCATGATCTTGGGGCGAAAGGAGTTGCTGTTGTTCTAGAGGCTTCGCACACATGTATGACGATTCGGGGTGTGCGGAAACCTGGGAGCCTTTGTGTGACTTCAGCTATGAAAGGAATTTTCCGAGACAATGTATCGAGCCGAGCCGAGGTCATGTCGCTTATCAATGGGAAAAATTGAGTGTGCTTTGGTTGATAAACGATGGGTTGTCGTTGCTCGGTGACTCCACGAGGTGTTCTTCTCGATCCGCTTTCGGAACACGGTGAATCAACAGATATGACCCTGCTTGTAGATTTCCTTTGTCGCTTTAGTTTTGGGCTTGCGTTCGGGCTGTGTATAACTCCAGCGACCCTTGTTCCAAGTGGCTTTTTTCGAGTGAATACGCTTGTATTGCTCGGTCTTACGACGTTTGCTGCACTGCTGTCATCAACACTTGGTTTGTCTGCAAATACATGGCTTCTGTCAGTCGCAGCGATTGTTGCATGGATCGGAAGCGTGTTGTGGTACGCAGATCGTCGCTGGTCAGGTCTAATTTGCTGTGGTGGAGCCGCCACGCTCTGCGCTGCTGCCACGGCTCTTACTGGTGAATTAGCGTTTGCCCAAGTTGGAGTGCGAATTCTTTCAGGCTGTTTGATTGGCTTTACGGTCAACGCGATGCTTCTTGGGCACTGGTACCTTAATGCGCCTGGTATGCGGGTGGATGTGCTGCGCCGATCAATAGACCAGACACTTTTCGTATGGGGGCTTTTGTCGTTTCTGGTCATGGCAATGATCATATGGCATTTTGGGGCTATTGAAGACCGGAGTGATTCAGTATCGACCAATCTTTTCCGAGCGGTGGCTGCGGCTACTTCTGGCGTTGATGGATCTCTTGATTCAACAGGCGTGGCGTTGTTCTGGCTTCGCTGGCTAGCCGGACTTATTGGACTTCCAATTCTTTTACTTATGAGTCGTATGACCTTGGATATACCAAATACACAAAGTGCGACAGGAATTCTTTATGTGGCGTGCTTAGCGGTCATTCTTGGTGAATTGACCGCTCAGCTTCTTGGAATGACAGTGAGGGTTGAAAGTCCTGTTGCGCAGCCGGCCCGACAAAAAATATGGAGTGAAAGTACAGCATGAATATTGTGTGTGCGTGCCCTGCCTGTCATACGGGGATTTATCAGACGTCTATTGAAGATGTCTCATCGGTTACATGTCCAGCATGTGGCCAAAGTGTTGCTGTCCCGCAAGGGGCGATTCAGATTGCTGAACAAAATGCTCATCCACAACTTATTCGGTGTTTGGTTTGTCCTAGCACAGAGTTGTTTGTAAGGAAAAACTTTCCACAGCGACTTGGCATTGCGATTGTTGTTGTTGGGCTCGCGGCGAGTTGTATTGCTTGGGCCTATCGAGACTTGTTTTGGACATTTGGCATTCTCTTTAGTACAGCACTGCTCGATGTAATCCTGTTTTTCGTTGTCCCCGATTGTCTGACATGTTACCGCTGCGGCGCACGATATACTGGCACCGATGGAATGGATAAGTTTGGGAATTTTAATCTCGAGACTCACGAGAAGTATCGGCAGCAAGCTGCAAGAGAGAAGCAGTCCACCCTTTCGTCCTGAGCAAGGTGGTAAATACCGAAGGAGTAGAAATGTACTACGGGCTTACCTGGATTGAATGTGGCATCGGAAGGTCTGGGGGGCGGATTTGAGAGCGATGCCGTTTCGGCAATAGGGGGAAAAGTGAAAAACAATAATTCATCCTGGTGCGATTTCGGCTGGAGTGTCTAAATCTGTGACGGCGGTATCTGCTGTCATAAGGTTTATAAAGAGAGTCTGATTCGAAGTGGTGCAAGAGCGAGGCTTGTGAAAAAGATGGTAGAGAGCGACAGTCAACTCAGATCAGGAAATACCGTGGGTGAGGTTTCCGTGAAACTTTTTGCTGGCGTTGCTGAGTTAGCGGGAGTGAAAGAGCTTCGAGTGTCTGTCAAACACTTTACGGTGGCAGAGGTTCGTTGTGCCATCGAAATCAAGTTGCCACAGCTAGCCCCGTTGTTGGCGCGAAGCGCTATTGCCGTTGATGGTCGCTATGCAACAGAAGATGAGTCGCTTTGTTCGAATTCAGAGATTGCTATCATTCCGCCAGTTAGTGGAGGCTAGGAGGATGCTGCAGGTTGATCTCACGGATGATCCGATTGATGTATCACGCATGCTCTCACGTGTTGCAAGCAAGCGTGCAGGAGCAGCTGTATTATTTACAGGCACAACACGGCAAGAAACGGATGGTCTTACAACAGACTGGCTTGAGTATGATGCATATAAACCATTGGCTCGGGGAGAACTCACTCGGCTGTCCGAACAAGCTGTTCTCAGATTTCAAATAGTGAAATGCTCGATCGTACACAGACTTGGCAAGGTCTCCGTTGGTGAAGTAAGTGTTGCTATTGCCGTTTCCGCAGTTCATCGAGCCGAGGCGTTTGCTTCAGCATCGTGGCTTATGGACAGGATTAAAGCAGACGTTCCGATATGGAAGCGACAGGTCAATGATTCCGAAGCTTTTTGGGTTCACCCAGAAAATAGTGACATGCTAGGCAAAAATGCCGGTCGGTGTTCACGGGAGCCTTCTGATGAGTTGTTCTGATCGTTTCTTCGATGTTCCCGTCAAAAAAAGTCTTGTTGATCAATTTGGTAGGTCTCATACAGATCTACGGATTAGTGTGACAGACCGATGTAATCTTCGGTGCGCGTACTGCATGCCACTTGAAGTGTCCTTTATGAGTCAACAAAAACTGTTGACTTATGACGAAGTAGTACGGTGCGCCAGTGTCGCGTCTGAAATGGGGGTTCAGACAATTCGTTTAACGGGCGGTGAGCCTCTGATGCGACCCAAGCTCTATCAACTTGTTGAGTGGTTGACTCATCTGCCAAAGATTAAAGAAGTTGCACTCACCACCAACGGTTTGCTTCTGGCAGACCAGGCTGCTGGTTTAGCCAAGGCAGGGTTATCTCGACTCAATGTGAGTCTCGACAGTCTTGACGAAGCCCGTTTTGAAAAAATTTCGCGTCGGACTGGCCTTCAGCGAATTCTTGAAGGGCTTGAAGAGGCGCGTCGGCAAGGGTTTCAGTCAATTCGAATGAACGCAGTGTCGATTCGCGGATTAACTGAGAAAGACATAGTCCCGTTAGCCGAATTTTG
>CAJQGO010000359.1 GCA_905477565.1 uncultured Planctomycetota bacterium | reverse complement strand
TCGCTCTCGCCAGACGCTATTCCTTTCAGACGTGGCACGGAGATATTTTCTCAGCGGAAGAAAGGTCCTATGCGAACAATTGCTCATAGACACTGGTATCGCTCCCGAGATGGATTCACGCTCATTGAGCTTCTTGTCGTGATTGCGATTATTGGTGTTCTGATTGGATTATTCCTACCAGCGGTCCAGCAGACTCGCGAGGCAGCGAGACGTTTAGCCTGTGGCAACAACATAAAGCAGTTAGTGTTAGCTGTTCATAATTACGCCTCAAGCAAGGGGGGGTTTCCTCCGAGTATGCTGCATACGCCAGGTACTGTATTTGCCACGAATAATGGCTCGTGGGGCATTCATGGCCGAATCTTGCCCTTCATTGAACAGGGGGCTGCTGCAGAAAGAATCAACCTCGAACTGCCCTGGGATAATGGCTATCCAGGTGGCGCAGTTGGTACGAATTGGGCCACCGTCGGCTCAACCAGAATCGAAACGTTTGTCTGTCCAAGTGAAGCCAATAACTTTTTTCGGACAAAGAATGGGGTGAACTTTGTTTACCCAACAAACTACGGCTTTAACTTTGGAACCTGGTTCGTCTACAACCCGGCGACCGGAGAAGGTGGTAATGGGGCATTCCATCCAAACTCACATTACAAAGCAAAAGAATTCAGAGATGGGTTATCAAAAACCTTAATGATCAGTGAAGTGAAGGCCTTTACGCCTTATGTTCGAAATACATCCGATCCCGGCAGTACCTATCCGGCTGGTTCTCCACCCTCAGACGATTCTCAAATAGCATCACTGGCTGCCGGCGGCCAAAACAAAATGGGGCCGGCAACCAATAGCAATACTGGCCATACCGAATGGCCCGATGGTCGAGTTCACCATACTGGTTTCACCGCAACATTTACTCCTAATACAGAAGTTGAATTTGCTGTTGGTGGAGTCACTTACGATATTGACTATAACTCACAACAGGAAGGGAAGAGTGCCACGCAGAAAACATTTGCTGCTGTAACATCTCGTAGCTACCACAATGGCGTTGTGAATACTGGAATGATTGATGGTTCAATCCGAAAAATCACTGATGACATCGCCGTACGCATTTGGCGAGGACTCGCAACACGTGATAGTGGTGAAGTTGCAAATCCACCTTGAATTAAGGTGTCTAGAGTAAAAGGCATCTTGAAATACATCGAACAGGCGCATCTGCCCACGCCCTCTGGTACGATACAAGGTGGAAAATGAATTGTCATGAAGTTGATAGTCTCCTTGAATACACCCCACTCTGAATTGGTGTCAATGTTGCAGACAAGCCACCGCGCAGTGAATGTATTTCGTTCATTACACACAATGTGTTTGATGTTACTCTTACCTTCTCTGGCCTACACAATGGACAGAGCAGAGATCGGGGATGGTGCTGGAATTGGAAAGCACGCAATCCGATTCCATCGTGAAGACCCTCGTCCTTCCGGTGATCTCCCAGAAGGCGTTCGCCCTGAATCAGGTTCGTACTCAACACAATATCCACGACGGCGACTTTCCAGGCGTGCCCAAAGAAGACTCAGTCGTCGTAATACATGGACAGTTGTTCCAGAGGATATACCGCCACATAGTGGATTACCCATTGAGCATCGAAACCTCTCGTATGGATCAGGGGAGCAACACCAGCAGTTCGATCTCTATCTACCGGGCGGGTGCCGTGAAGGAAGACTTCCCCTTGTAATCTGGTTACCAGGTGACGATTGGTCGAGTAGCCCTCGCATTGATTGTCCTCTTACATGGCTCACACAGCATGGATTTGCTGTCGCAAGTATCAGCTATCGTTCAAGTCAAACTCATATTTTTCCTACGCAACGAGATGACTGTTTAGCAGCAATCAATCGTCTCGCTGAAGATGCTGCAATTTGGAGTATCGACCCAACACGAATATGTCTTGTAGGGCAGGCTGCAGGTGCACATCTTTCGATGCTGATTGGTTTAGATCCTGATCAAAAACATAACGATTCCCTCAAAGGGGATGATTTTCCTACGCATAGGATTGCTGCAATCTGTGGTATTTCAACTATCGCTCATCTACCCACGCTTGGAACCGATTCTGACCGTGCTTCGTCTGCAGCGAGTCGGCTCATTGGCGGGCCACTTCCCGAGTTTCGTGAAGCAGCGTTACGAGCCAGCCCGATCAGTTACGCCTCACGGAATGACCCACCCACATTACTCATTCATTGCAAAAGCGATGAGACTATCCCTGTGAGTCAAAGTGAGCGATTACATGCTGCACTTCTTTCCGCAGATGTTGACAGCACACTTATCCTTCCTGAGGGTCAACAAGAATCTTTGGTAGAAGACGGAATCGTTGGCCAGACAGTGCTCAATTTTCTAATCCGAACACTTGATACCGACCTTGATTCGATCATTGTGACGGGGAAAACCACCCAAATTGATCTGGAAAATAAGCCAAATCAGTCTTGAGAGTTTTCTCGAAAATCACGACGCTCTTTTTTTTCAACAGCGGAGTGTTTGAGTATGGTATTGCCCCGTCTCCAATTGAGTCGCCGACAGTGGATTAAAACGGCTGCCGCTACTACATGCGGTGTTGCCGGTGGACTCCTCGCAGAATCTTTTGTGGTAGCACCACAATCGCTTTCTCAGACGCATCTCCACATTGGAACGCCCTCATTATCGGGTCATCGAGCACTGCGAATTGTTCAACTCAGTGATCTACACCTCCATGATATTGGTCAGTTGGAAATACAGCTTCTTGAGGCTGTCACAACTTCCGAGCCTGATCTGATTCTGCTAACGGGCGATACGATAAGTCATAAAAATGGCATGCCGCCACTGTCTGAATTTTTAGAGAAGCTTCCACCAGCACCTCACCGACTTGCAATCATGGGGAACTGGGAATACAACGCCGGATTCTCACCATCATCATTCAAGGATTTCCTGACTCCGTTCGGGTTTCACGTCTTGACAAATGAGTCATACCATTTGGAACACGATACCAGTATGTTGAAGATTACTGGGTTTGATGATCTTCTTGCAGGTCAACCAAAGCCTCTTCGTACAAAAAAGAATGACGATGCGGATCAGCACCTTGTGCTGGCACATTGTCCAGCGACTCGTGATCTTTCTGAGAAACTTCTTGCGAATCCTCCAAGTCTCATTCTCAGTGGCCATACGCATGGAGGTCAAATTGCTCCGGGTGGTTTCCCACTCATTACGCCTCCAGGGAGTGGTGCTTATGTATCTGGATGGTACTGCGATAATGGACCACCGATGTACGTTTCACGGGGCATCGGCACCTCGCTTCTTCCTCTTCGACTCGGCTCACCACCTGAGCTTGTTGTTCTTGACTGGCAACTAAGACAATCCGATTCTTCGTGAGTCTTCAAACGATCTTTTTTTGGTGGGCCGTGCAGCCGATACAGTCCGTACAGGGAGCCTCTTTTTCCCTCTTTGTGCAGTCGTCCTCTCTGAACAGTCGATAGTTCTTTCCGCGGGGAACGCCTTTTGTTCACGTTCCCCTGAATTTATGTCCTGTGCCTGACAGGGGATGCGATGGAAGGCTCCACCATATCGTGTCACTCCGGGTGCGGAACGAATGTCTAGAAGTTCCTTCTTTCGTACTCACAACCTAATCTTCGTTCATCAGCAAAGAGATCAAGTAAAAACCTATGGAAACTTATCTACGCGACATCAATGAGACTGCTCTCCTCAGTGCAGCCCAGGAAAAACAACTGGCTGTTCGGGTTCAAAAAGGTGACCCTGCTGCACGTGATCATATGGTCAGGGCGAATCTCCGCCTTGTTGTCAATATTGCTCGTGGCTATTCAAACCGTGGGCTTCAGCTTTGTGATCTCATCGAAGAAGGAAATCTTGGTCTCATGCGAGCCGTCGAAGGATTTGACCCGACCGTTGGCACGCGGTTTAGCACATACGCCAGTTACTGGATCAAACAATCAATCAAGCGAGCACTCATTAATAACGGGAAGACCATTCGAATTCCTGCTTATATGGTTGAGATTCTGTCAAAGTGGCGGCGAGCCTCGATTCGTCTCCTCGATTCGCTTGGTCGAACGCCCACACCTGAAGAAGTAGCTCGTATGCTTGGCTTGGCTCGCAAAAAACTCCCAATCATCAAAAAAGCAATGCAGGTTCATCAAGCTGGTCCGCAAACTGATCAGACAGAAGGTGGGTGGTCGCTTGGGGATATTATCCAAGATCAAAATGCACGATGTCCAGCCGATGTCATGCTTGATGAAGACACGCTCCAGCATGTATTGAAACGTATTGATGAACTTGAGGACCGAGCCGCCTCTATTGTTCGAATGCGGTTTGGTCTTGAGGGTAAAGAGCCAATGACATTGAAGGAGATTGGCAGCATCCTGGGGCTTACTCGAGAGCGAGTTCGACAGATTGAATCTGAGACCTTGGCATCACTCGCTGCTGAAATTGAGGGTGTTCCACGAGCAACCATTTCCATTCGACCTACGAGACAGTTGCGGCGAGGCGCATAAACCAGATACCCTCTGTCTATGAATTTAAAACAACACATCCGCGACGTTCCCGATTTCCCGAAGCCTGGCATTCTCTTTCGTGACATTACACCGCTGCTTGCAAGTCACGAAGCATTTGATGAGTCGATAGAAAAGTTAGCCAAACCGTGGCAGAACACCGCTATTGATGCCGTTGCTGCTGTTGAAGCCAGAGGGTTTCTTTTTGCCGGACCTCTTGCGCTGAAACTTGGTGTTGGGTTGATTCCCGTTCGGAAGCCAGGAAAATTACCGGCCGATACGATTCGTTACCAGTATGAATTAGAGTACGGTACAGACACTCTCGAAATGCACAGCGGAATTCTGACACCACACTCACGAGTGCTAATTATCGATGATGTACTGGCTACAGGTGGCACGGCTGAAGCCTGTGTCAGTCTGATAGAATCTGTGCATGCAACGGTGGTAGGATGCTCTTTCCTTGTTGAACTTGAGGGTTTAGGAGGACGTGAGCGATTGGGTGACCACCGAATTGAAACTGTTCTGAAATACTAACTCCTTTCAGTACATCCAAAACTATTGGAAGAAACATTCCGGACTCTTTGCCAGACTGATTTTCATGTCCCGCATCGTCATTGCCATGTCGGGAGGCGTCGACTCAAGTGTCACCGCCTCGTTACTCGTTGAAGCTGGACACGATTGTATCGGTGTCTTCATGCGACATGGGCAACCAGCTTTGCCGACACCATCAGGTGCGCTTCCTATCGTTGAATCATCTCATTCAAAGCCCGGGCACCAAGGCTGCTGCTCTGTTACAGATGCTCTCGATGCCCGTCGTGTTGCAGAACATCTTGGTATTCCGCTGTATCCACTCGACCTCACAGATGATTTTGAAAAAATAATAGATACATTTGTCACCGAATATGGTGCTGGCAGGACACCAAATCCGTGTGTCCGATGTAATCAATGGATCAAATTCGGACGTCTCTTTGACTATGCCGATGCAGTTGGTGCAACACATGTTGCCACGGGACACTACGCACGACTTGTTTACAGCCAGACCTCAGGCACTCACCCATCCATTCCTGAGATTCATCGAGGACATGATGTCTCACGTGATCAGTCATATGTTCTATTCGGGATCACCCCAGATCGTTTAGCCCGAATGATGCTACCAATTGGTGAACTGACAAAACCTGAAGTTCGATCACATGCTGATCGTTTAGGTCTGGTGACAGCAACCAAGCCTGATAGTCAAGAAATATGCTTTGTCCCGCCAGGC
The DNA here is from genome assembly GCA_905477565.1 of uncultured Planctomycetota bacterium. Taxonomy (GTDB): domain Bacteria; phylum Planctomycetota; class Planctomycetia; order Pirellulales; family UBA1268; genus UBA1268. The sequence continues at coordinate 5,771 of CAJQGO010000359.1, read as the reverse complement.
GAGCACCCACGTTTGGTAGCCCACAGGCTCGGTGGTTCCCGAGCGGGAGATATTGTTGACCCAAGTGGAAGCATCCTTGGACACCATCATGGCATTGAGCATTTTACAATCGGTCAACGACAAGGTCTTGGCATTGCAATTGGCACTCCACTGTACGTTATTCGTATTGAACCAGAAACGTACAGAGTTGTTGTAGGACCAAAATCCGAGTTGCCTCTTCAAGGTCTGGTTGCCAATGAAGTGAGCTGGGTGGCTGATGTACCAACAACTCCTTTTGAATGTCTTGTTCAGTGCCGAGCCCAACGACCACCTGCAAAAGCCATTGTCACAAGGAAAGGTGATCAACAGTTTGAAGCACGCTTTCTTGAGCCAACAGTGCATGCTCCTGGTCCGATTACCCCTGGCCAGCCAGCGGTCTGCTATGACAACACGCATCTTCTCGGCGGAGGCTGGATTGTTACGCATAAAACGACCTGACAACGTTTCCAAGAATGCCTCCCGACACTACAAGAAGGGCTCATATGCCCGAGGTGTATAAGGTTTTTGCATTCCTGAATCTTCTAAGTACTATCAATTAAGAATTTATAGAGTTTCGCACGGTATTAATTAGGAGATAAGCTTTGCCTCCCGCCGCATTTGCAGTCTTTGGCGTTTTGCTCGGAATCATTGCATTCGCAATGTTGATTCTGATATTTAACTATGGCCAAATTTGGTTTCAGGCATATTGGTCAAAAGCAGCTGTTACATTTCTGGAACTTTTTGGAATGAGTTTGCGAAAGGTCAATGCTCGTACAATTATCCAAGCTCGAATCATGGCAACGCAGGCCGGTCTTGGAAAGCAGCTTTCTCCTCGTGTTCTCGAGGCACACTATCTCGCTGGTGGTGATCTTCCTCGTCTCATTCGTGCTCTCATCGCAGCCCATCGAGCGGGCATTGATCTTGATTATGATAAAGCATGCGGCATAGATCTTGCTGGTCGAGATGTACTCGATGCCGTTCAGACAAGTGTGAATCCCAAAGTGATTGACTGCCCAGATGTTGCAAGTGGAAAGTCAACTCTTTCAGCTGTCGCCCGAAATGGCGTTGAATTGAAAATTCGAGCTCGGGTCACGGTCCGAACAAATCTTCATCAACTCATCGGTGGAGCAACTGAAGAAACAATTATCGCTCGAGTGGGTGAAGGGATTATTACATCAATTGGATCAGCTGCGACACACTTCGAAGTCATGGAGCACCCAGATACAATTTCAAAAGCTGTCCTTGAACGAGGACTTGATGCACAAACAGCGTTCCAAATTGTTTCTATCGATATTGCTGATATCGAGGTTGGTGAAAACATTGGAGCCCGGCTTCAGGCTGATCAGGCAGAGGCCGACACACGTGTGGCACGTGCCAAAGCCGAGGAAAGACGGGCAGTGGCCATTGCTCATGAACAGGAGATGAAAGCGGTGACTGCCGAAAACCGTGCTGGTGTCCTCAAAGCTGAGGCACTCGTCCCCAAGAGTATCGGCGAGGCACTGCGAGCAGGTCGTATGCAGAGTCAATCAGGAAATAGCCGGGCTTAGCCAAAGCCCCCAAAAACTTGAGTTTTTGGGTATCGATAACAAAAATCGGTATAAATAGAGAATTCGGTCAAACTTTGTGGCCTCCATCTGCCGATGACAATTTTTAGGCAGGATTCATGTCGCGCATGATCTGCTAGCCGCATGATGCAGCTAGCAATAAACCTGTCTGACAGGCAACGGTCCGACGGACTTCCGAAGGACCACACGGCAAAAGGGAGTGTGCCATGGGTCTGCGAAAGCTACGTGTTTATAACGGTCCAGATAATGATACTGCAGGCGTTTCGTTGCTTGAACAGCAACTTGATCCGCATAGTGTCAAAGTACCACTTGGTGAAATCCTTCCGATCTTGGCTGATGCTGTCTCAAGTGACAGAACCTGGCTCAGTGATTTTGCTGAAGATGAAGTCACGATTTCTTCTGATCTTCACGATGTCCTTCAGGCCTATCGTCACTTCCGTCGTCCGGGTGCGTAAGTATCCCCGCAGACAGTGAGAGCAGTCTTGGTAGGAAGTGAATAAAAATAAACGCCAGAGAGAACACTCGTATTGTTCTCTCTGAGTGTGTTGTCCCCGTAGAACCTCGTCATCACTTCAATAGACGTTGCCAAAATTCAAGATTGAGCCATCTCTTGAATTTATAGCCAGCTTCACGGATTGTTCCGGCGTGAGAGAATCCTACATGGCGATGCAGTGCAATACTGGCTTCGTTCGCTGAGTCGATACCGGCGACAAGAAGATGAATTTCATGCGATGTGGCCTCCCGAATAATAGTCTCGAGTAAGAGCCGACCAAGTCCTCGACGTTGATGCTCCGTCGCAATGTAAACAGAATGCTCAGCTGTCTTGGAATATGCTGGATATGGTCGAAAGGGACCCCATGTCGCAAACCCGACGACTGTCCCCTGTCGCTCTACTCCAAAAACGGGGATACCCGCCTGTTTTTTTTCTTCAAACCATGCAGCAATCGTTGCCTCAGACCGGGGCGACTCTTCATACAGTGCTGTTGTCTGAAGAATTGCCTCGTTAAAAATATCTCGAATGTTCTTCAGATGCGTTTCATCGCAACGCAGCACATGGGTACCAATTGACTTATCGGTCATGCATCCACCACATGCCGCGGTTCCTGTGGTGGTGTGAGCAGTGAGACAAGAATGAGAACCAGAAACCCAAGCGGAATCGTCACCAAACCTGGCTGACTAAATGGAATTGGTGAGTCGCCACGTGGAAGGCCGTAGACTTTTTCAAACGTATCTGCCGAGAGGAGAATCCAGCCCAGCGAGGAAACCATTCCGACAGTGACTGCCGCTATGATTCCTTGTTTTGTCGTTCGTGGCCAGAATAGCAACATGACCAATGCTGGAAGATTTGCTGATGCAGCTATATGAAACGCCCATCCAACAAGGAAGCTCACATTGAAATTCTTAAACAGAATCCCAAGTGCCATAGCAGCGACTCCAAGAACAACAGCTGAGATTTTACCGGCTCGAACTTTTTCATGATCATTCATCGTAACGCCAAAACAATTTTCAATCAGATCATGGGCCACAGCCCCACTTCCAGCCATAATGAGACCACTTACCGTGCCAAGAACTGTAGTAAATGCAATTGCTGATATTACTGCAAATAAGGTTTCACTAAACGACTTTGCCAGAAGTGGAGCTGCCATGTTGGAACTTGTCGGATCAAGGTATCCACTCGTCATGGCACCAAGGCCGAGATACAGCGTTAAGACGTAAAATCCACCAATTGCTGCGATTCCAACTACCGTACTTTTGCGAGCTGCAGCTGCATCTTTGACGGTGTAATACCGGATCAGAATATGTGGTAGGGAGGCTGTCCCACAAAAGAGGGCGAGCATAAGGCTGGCAAAGTTTAAACGATCCGTCAGTGTTCCCGACGAAAGTCCTTTGAAATATCCACCCGGCTTCAGTAGGTCTTTCCCATCACGAATAGTTGGCGTGAATGTTGTATGAATCCCTTTATCGTCAGTGTGTTTTTTTGCTGACCAGGTCACAACCTGTGAATCTTCAAGGGTGGAAAGATACTCCAGTGGTCGTAACGGCCCTGTCTCGCGTGCATCACCATACTGCTCAGGAAGCCTGTGGATCGTCCCAACAGGGCGGAGATCATTCTCCGTTGTCTGCGGCTCACCATTGACAAGCACACGGCCATCCGGAGTACGCGTCTGCACCTGAGGCCGAAGATCTTCTTCACCTTGCCGACCAGCGTTCAGTAAGAGTCCACGATTCAGAATCATGATCGTCAGGATGCCACAGAAAAAAACTAGCAGCGATCCCTTAATAAACTGAACCCATGTTGTGGACACCATGCCCGCCGTCACAACGATTAAAGTCACTGCGACGCCAACAAGAATAACGCCAACGGCATGCGGGAGTCCAAGGAGTGGAACAATGAGATGTCCTGCACCGACCATCTGTGGAATCAGATAAAAAATGCTGACAATTAATGTTGAGATAGCTACAGCAAACTTGATTCCTCGACTATTAAAACGGGCATCGAGTGCATCAGCAAATGTGAACTTCCCGAGTGCTTTGATTGGCTCAGCAATAACGAACAGTGCCACGATCCAACCGGCAAGAAAACCAATTGAGTAGAGAAAGCCGTCATAGCCATAAAATGCAATCATTCCACAGATACCAAGAAATGATGCTGCCGAAAGATAGTCACCAGCGAATGCAATTCCATTCACAAACCAATGGATTTCACCGTGTGCAGCATAGTATCCCTTTGCCGACTGTCCTTTACGGCCAAGCCAGAAAGAAAGACCAATAACCCCAAGGACAAAGCTGGCAAAAATAGCAATGGCAACTGGTGATGAATCGTAGAGCATCGAAGAGCCTCTCAATAAAAAATCAGGCGTCTGGAGATCTGCCCCGGCAGGCAACCATATAGATCAAGGCCAGCAAAAAGGCTGAAGCAATTAATCCCATTCCGTAGGAAATCGCAAGATTGACTCCTCCAAGGGGGCGCCACGAGAGCACATCTGGCCGAAACAAGACAATGCCCATGAAGCCTAAGTAGAGCAGGACATAAATCAGAAATAGCCGCATGCCGATTGTACGACTACGAGCTGCTCTCTGATTATTCAATTGATGGTTATTCCCCATTGATGTGATTCCTCTGAATTCCCCAGCAAACGTCTGTTACTTTCGTACCACGCAGAGTCTAGCGTAGTTTTCACCCAACCACAGCAAAGATTACTTGACTGAGGGGAATTCATGATGCCCGGAAAGTCCGGCCGGCAGATTTTCGCCAGCTTCAAGGAAGGATATGAGATCAAGAATCTCTTGCCTCGTCAGTACATTAACCAATCCAGCAGGCATCGGTGAAACCTGGGAGGAAAATCGTTCCTCAACGTCTTTTTTCTGAATTCGTTTAATCTTTTTTGGCATCAGGAGATTTGGCCTGATGGTATAGGTTTCTGGCGTTTCACTTGCGACAACTCCCGACACCACGCGACCATCAGTAAGTAGAAATTGCACCGTACGATAGTCATCATCAATTTTTGAAGACGGGTCAAGAATCTGCAGAAGAAGATCTTTCCCGTGAAGTTTCTTCACACTTTTCACGAGGTCTGGCCCCAGGTTCACACCATGACCTGCTGCTACATGGCACTGCGTACATTGGGCTTTGGCAAAGGCATGCATGCCTCGTGACAGTGTTTCTTCATCTTGGAGGGCCGTGACTGTAGGAAAATCTTCTGCTTTCCACACTTTCACGACGGTCGGCCGACACGCATCAAGTAAACGCTCAGCCTCTGCTTGATTACGAGCCACTACCATCTTGCCATTCATCACAATCCAGTGACCAGGAAACGTACACACATATGGGTATACCCCAGGCTCCTGTGGTGCTTCAAAACGCAAAACATGCACCAACGACTGTCGTGTTGGCCCAATCATGGGAGTGGCTTCAAGAATCAAATTCTGCTTGCCTTCTGGAATAAAATCACTTGTCGCATTTTTTGGATCACGGGCCATTGCGTTGGCTGCAACCCCGACCTCCTCCATTGCACCAGGCTGTACAAGAACAAGATTATGATCGGTAGCGTCCGGATTCAGAAAAACGAGTTTCACTGGTTGACCAGGACGAACGCTGAATTGCTTGTTTGTAAAAAGCATTCGCTCTGGTTCACATGAAATTCGTACCTCAACGGTCTCTGGACGCCTATCGAATTCTCTGTCTTT
>CAJQGO010000358.1 GCA_905477565.1 uncultured Planctomycetota bacterium | reverse complement strand
GGGCACTCCAAGACTTTCCGCGAGGGACATCGCAGATGTCCGCCCAGAATCCGGGATAGGCATAACGACGTCGATATCATGATCAGGACGATTACGTCTTATCTTTTCTGCTAGTTTTGTCCCCATACGAAGTCTCGTTTTGTAAACAGAAACTTCATCAACGATTGAGTCGGGCCTCGCGAGATACACATGCTCAAAAATACAAGGCGAGAGTATCGCCTTGTCAGAGCATTGACGCACATGGCAGTTGTTTTGTGTATCGAAAAAGACTGCTTCTCCAGGAGCCACATCTCGTTCAATCTTAAATCCCTGAGAAACCAAAGCCACCGACTCTGATGCAACCATAAAGTCCTGACCAGCGTCTTTATTTTTTTTTGAGCCGAAAATTAATGGTCTAATTCCAAAGGGGTCCCGAAAACCAACTATGCCATAACCCGTGATCATTGCGACCACTGCGTATGCCCCTCGACAACGATTATGGACATTACGAACGGCTTCAAACACACCCTCTGGTGTGAGCTTTTGTTGGCCGACCTTATGCAATTCATGCGCGAACACATTTAGAATTACTTCACTGTCACTTGATGTGTTGATGTGCCTCAGGTCAGACTTGTAAAGCTCTTCTTCTAGCTCATCCGAATTCGTGAGATTGCCGTTATGAGCGAGAGCAATCCCGTACGGCGAATTGACATAAAACGGTTGAGACTCAGCGGAACTGTTGCAGCCAGCGGTTGGATATCGCACATGGCCAATACCCATAGGGCCGACAAGCCGACGCATGTGGTCTTGGCGAAAAACGTCGTAAACCATCCCATTCGATTTTCGCAACGACACTCTATCTTCCGCACAGGTCATGATGCCAGCGGCATCTTGCCCTCGATGCTGAAGCACCGTTAAGGCATCATAAAGATTTTGATTCACATCTTCATGAGCAACTATCCCAACAATACCGCACATGTGTTTCTCGCGCTGTGAGTTAGATATTCCTCAACCGCAATCAATTGAACTACTATCGATTCTTCTGACCATTCAGGACCATCGAGGCAAATTCGACTCAATCATTAAGACGAAACCGTATCTTACCAGCAATTCAAAAGACTGAAAAAACTTTGTGCGTAGCAGAACTTTTTCATCAAATGATGAGAACATGAAATACCGTCAGACTCTTACCGTAAACGCCCTGTACACGTCGCATGTACAGGGTTGCCCACGACTCCGACTTTCCGCCTGGCTACTACTTGAACAAAAAACCGTCCTTGCGGGAGACCGAAATCACAGCATACAAGCCAGAATTTCCCTACGTCCTGTTAAGAACATCGTCAAGAATAAAGGGCTGTGGAAATGGCTCATCGAGCTGCTCAAGCAACTCGCGGTAGGTATCAATGATCTCGATGATGTCTTCCTGAGTCATTGCGTCCTTGCGAAGTACATCCGAGTCATCAAGCACTTTGCGCCACGCTTCAAATGCTTCCTCAAATGCCTGCTTCGCTGGCTGCAAGCGAGCTTCCTCATAATCTTTCTCTGCCCGCCATGTCGCCTCACGGGCCTGTAAGGCTAAATCGGTGACACTCATCTCACAGGTTGCCCGCCAGTAATCGAAATTTACGATGTCTCTATATCGATCGATAATATCTGCAGTTTCAGTGGCCTCTACATACTCCTCCGCAAGACGCTTCGCTTTCGCACGAGTCTCTGGAGCAGCATTTTGAGCAACTAGTCGCCAAGTCACTTTCATTTTCCTTTCCGCGTCTGCTACCAACTGTTGCTGTTGCTCTGTGCGATCCAAGGGAGGGACCTGCAGTGCTGCCCTTTCCTTCTCACTCAACGCACTCTCTCGATTTGACTTCATTTCAGAGAATTTTCCTGGGAGTAGCTCCTCTAGTTGTTTTGCTAAGCGTTCTGCTCGAGCCAACTCGGCCTCTCGCAGCCCTAGGCGAATCGGCACATCCCAGGTTGTTGGAATCTGCCTCATAGCAAACCGTCGCATTTCCTCTGTCGCAAGTTCCCAACCGTCTCTTGCTTTATCATCAAAAACACCGTCTGATTCCAATGCACGAGCGTAATTGATTGCTGTCATCATTGGCTCAGAATGAAAGATTAGTGGCGTTGTTTTCAGCGGCGCACCTGAGTCAACAAGTTTTTGCGCTGCAAGATACTTTTCACGACCAACTAACCAATTGTCGCGTTCGATAAGCGTTCTGCCGGGGCGATCTTTTTCATGAAAATCCTCGTCTGCCTTAAAAAGACGACGATACTGGACTTTCTCATCCGCACGACCGATTTTCTGCCCAATGAACCACCCCATTCGTCCAAGCAGACGCGGTTCACGCGTGTTGAAGAAAACTCCCTGCCTGAGAAACTCAATACCTTTCATAACCCACGCATAGCGATCATGATAATCATCAAACTGGACTGAAATGTTGTACGAAAGATTATGAGCCTGGAAATCCCAGACTGAATAAAAATTTGGTTGCAATTTTGTCATTTGTTCCAAAACAGCCGACAGATTTGTCCAATCTTCCACTTTCTTGTAGAAGTTTGCTCGATCCCAAAGCAGCGTCACGGCAATGTTTTTTAATCCGAGGGTCGCTAGTCGCATTGTTTCGCTCGTTGGATCAATTTCTCCTAAGTCAGCCTGAGACAACTGGGCTTCTGTCCTAAGCCGTGCCAAGTAACCACCAGGAGACGAAGAATCACGGGGTTGGCTCAGGACAGAGAGTGGGACAAGTAGAACCGCTATCAGCACGAGTGCTACAAGTGTCTCTGGCCGTAATCCAAGCCAAGCACCTCTTTCCTGATGTTTCGATTGTGTAGGACGACTACTGTTCCCTTCAGTCATGATGCCACCTCGCGGGCTTTAAGGATGAATGCCCCGGCAATGAAAAATGCCACAAGATAACCGAGTGTTTCAAACGCGTGCTGACCAATCAGGTTCATTGGGATATCAAAACCACTAGCTACAAAATTACTTGTTCCTAAATCTGACAAAGAGGGAAACAAGGATGCGGCGAGTCGCATTGGAGCCAATAAAAACGTATCTACCGTTTTCATAGCTGTCACAAAGGGCGTTTGATCTAGTTCCACAACGATACTCGCCTGAGTGACAATCCTATACAAGGATTCAATAGGGCCGCCACCGGGCATGTCAAAGCTATCGCCAGTCAACTGTGCATCGAAAAGGCCTTCGATGAAGCTACGGAACTGACCAATCAAAACGACAGACAAGGTTGCCAGCAAGGCAACAGGGCCTGCAAGAAACGTACTGAACATGACTCCAATCGCTGCTACCAA
>CAJQGO010000357.1 GCA_905477565.1 uncultured Planctomycetota bacterium | reverse complement strand
TCGAGAGAAAACCCACTGCCCTTAATATTCTCTCCAAGGAATCCCGCTGCATATGCTTCATCGATTGCTTTTTGAAGTATGTCCCAGCTTTTCGGATATTCATAACGAAGATAGATATATGCCGTACTGGCTCGCGTCGCATACGCCGATATGATCGTGCCCTCAAGAACCTGATGAGGGTCGTCTTCCATGAGAATTCTGTTGTTGAATGTGCCGGGCTCGCTCTCGTCCGCATTGACACACAGATAGATCGGCCCGGGATGATCTTTTGGAAGGAACGTCCACTTCAAGCCAGTCATAAAGCCCGCACCACCACGCCCACGGAGGCCTGATGATTTCACCATTTCCACAACCTCAGGCGGCTGTTTTTCGGAAAGCAACTTTTCAAGTGGGGCGTATCCACCACGGCTCCGATAGCTTTCAATTGTATGGCCATCATCAATGCCAGCGGCCTCGAGGAGCACAGGCTCAAATGTATCAAAGGAGCTCATCCGTTTTGCCTCCCAACCGATTCCAGGAATGCATCCGCTTTTTCCGGTGTTAAATCTTTATGCAAATCATTTCCAGCAAGCATGCACGGCGCAAAGTCACAGGCGCCTAGACATTCGGCGGGTTCAATGGTGATATTCCCGTCGGCAGTTGTTTCACCAGGCTTGATTCCTGCTTTTTCACAAAGGTGGTCAAGTACCTGCTCGCCACCACGAAGTGCACATGAGATTGAGCGACAAACAAATGCCCGAACTTTTCCATGCGGCTTTTCTTGGTAAAAAAATTGATAGAAGGTCAGGGTGTCCTGAACTTCTGCCGGGGCGAGATCAAGTAGTTCAGCTATCTCAACCACAGCATCAAGCGGAACGTGCCGTAGCTCGTCGTGAACGACATGCAGGGCAGGTAACGTTAACGCTTGTTTCGTTGGGTAGCGAGAAGCCAAAGCTTCTATGCGTGCAAGCATGTCATCAGTAAGGACTTTGCGATTCGCAATCATCGGTCGAGCTCCGCTGCAATAATATTAAGGCTCCCGAGTACCGCTACAACGTCTGAGAGCGTGTGGCCACGGATAAGGTGTGGAAACATGGCAAAGTTCAAAACCGAAGGTGGTCTGCATCGGGCTCGATATGCCTGATCCTCGCCATCACCAACAAGATAAAAGCCGAGTTCACCATTTGGCGCCTCGATAGCGGCATATGCCTCTTCGCATGGAACCTCAAACCCTCTGTTACTCATACTTAACTCAAAGTGAGAAATGGTCCCTTCGATCGTTGAATACACCTGCTTTTTTGTCGGAAGCGCCATCCGTTCGTCGATGCCGACATCTACAGGCCCACTTGGTAGGTTTTCAATTGCCTGTTCAACGATCTTGAGACTTTCCCGCATCTCCTGCATCCGAACGAGGTACCTTGCATAGCAGTCACCAGCTGAGGCACAGCTCACTTGAAAGTCAAAATCAGAATATGCCAAGTAGGGTTCGTCTCGCCGAAGGTCCCTTGTTACGCCACTCGCTCGCGCAACAGGCCCAGTTGCACCTCGATTGATAGCCTCCTCCTTTGTGAGAAGGCCGACACCTTTGGTTCGATCGACAAAAATACGATTACGGTTCAGCAATCGCTCCATATCATTCAGTGTTTTAGGGAACGTTTTAAGGAACGCTCGCGTTTTCTCAATGACAAGCGGGGTGAAGTCCTGCGACACACCTCCAACGCGGGTGTAGCTGTTTGTAAAACGAGCTCCACAAAGCGTCTCGAAGATGTCGTAGATCACTTCACGCTGATAGAAGGCATAAAGGAAGTAAGTAAATGCCCCGGTATCAAGTCCAACTGCCCCATTCGACAGCAGGTGATCGCTGATCCTCGCCAGTTCGGCAACAATGGTGCGAATATAGGTACAACGTGGCGTGAGGTCGATTCCAAGAAGTGTCTCAACCGAATGGTGCCACGCTACATTGTTGGCCATCGGTGAGATGTAATTCATCCGATCGGTAACAGTGACATACTGGTTAAAGGTGAGATGTTCGCCTAATTTTTCGAAGCCTGAATGGAGGTAACCCATTTCAGGAACTGCATCAACAACCCGCTCACCCTCAAGCTTCAGAACCAATCGCAATGTCGTATGTGTTGCAGGATGCTGCGGACCGAAGTTCAGCGTCCAAAGGTAGTCTTCACTTCTAGCCTCTGGTGGAGTTTCGATTTCGGTTGGGGCGATAGCCATATGGATAGTTTTAAAAAGAGGTCAGCTATGGTCGCGTGTGATAACAGGGAAGTTATGACGTTCCCCACGGCCTTGGAGTGGATAATCTTTACGAAGGGGATGCGCGGTGAATTCTTCTGGCATGACGAGCCTGCGTAAGTCGGGGTGGCCAGTAAAGCGAATGCCAAAAAGGTCCCACACCTCACGCTCTAGCCAGTTCGCCGCTTCCCATAAAGGCACAACACTTGAGACTGTTGGTTCGGGGTCATCGACAAAAACTCGAACAGTAAGTCGCTGGTGGCCGGCAGTTGAGGCTAATAAGTACACAAGGCCATAGCGGTGCTTTGCACCGCGGTATTCGAGGTAGTCGACGCAACTGACATCGATCAATAAATCGAAACCACGGCTTTTGAGAAGAGACAGTGCGTCGAGGGACTTATCAGCAGGGACAACAACTCGTTGCTGGCCCCGGAATGTTGAAGACTCTAGAGCGCCACATAGCTCAACGAGAGCGACCACATGAGGGTTCTCAACGGCTTTTGGTTCTTTTGTTTCAGTTGAATCAGTCATCACGGCCAAAGGAAACTACGGGAAATAAAATTAGTTTGGATTAGTGGCAGAATTTGAAAGTTCACGTTGCAAATTTGGATTACGGGATGCGTCGAGTGAAAGAATCTCTGGGCTTTCCACAAGAGCACGCTTTTGGTTCTGCCGTTGACGGGTATTGAACTCACGGCCCATAAGTGTGCCTTCTAGTTGAATTTTGTCTTGTAAATCAATGATCGCTTGGATGAGTTGTTCTGGACGTGGTGGACAACCAGGAACATACATATCAACCGGAATGAACCGATCAATTCCCTGAACGACGGCATAGGTATCAAAAACACCACCAGTGCTTGCACAGGCGCCCATTGATATGCACCACTTTGGCTCATGCATTTGCTGCCAAATTCTTTGGAGCACTGGCAGCATTTTCATGACAACGCGACCAGCAACGATCATCAGATCACATTGACGAGGACTGAAACGAAAAACTTCAGCACCAAATCGAGCCAGATCATGTTTGGCAGCTCCGGTTGCCATAAGCTCGATACCACAACACGCCGTTGCAAATGGCATTGGCCACAAACTATTTTTTCGGCACCAACTCGCGAGTTCATCGAGCCGACTGACAACAACGTTTTCTGGAAGTTCAAGACCAGCTGAACCTGACTGTGCTACCGCCATCGAAAGACCCCCTTTCGCCAGTCGTAAGCAAAGCCCACAACAACGAGAAGAATGAAGATAAGACCGCCAGCAAAGGCAAGACCTCTACTTGAAAGCATTCCCCCGGCTACCGCTGCATCAATTCCTGCAGGTGAGCGACTGGCAACAGCCCAGGGATAGAGAAAGAGTAATTCAACATCAAATACAAGAAATGTTACGGCGACAAGATGGAACCGCACGTCGAACCGCCGCCTCGTATCATGAATTGGATCCATTCCACTTTCGTAAGGCATTTCTTTTACTGCACCCCTGCGTCTCGGGGCAACCAAGCGTGGAAGAATGATCAGGCCTACCGAAACCGCTGCTGCAATAACAACAAAAAGCAGAACAGGGAGAATAGTGTCCATAGAATTGGAAATCGCTGTCTGCAGGTGGAGGGAAGCGAAGCGAGGTCTAAAACGAAGTAAAACGCGGAGTACACATACTTTGTGAAAAACGTCACAAAGTATGCGACGAAAAAAACGGCGTTGAGCACCGGGTTTTCACCACTCCTTTATACAGTCTCTGAGGCAAATCGGCGAGCGGCTCCCGGGATTGTTTTTTCAGGAATTCATGAATAAACCTGCTACGGTGGGGTCTATGGCTGACTGTACTGAAATTCTGGCAGATCTTGTTCGCCGTCCCAGCGTCAATCCGATGGGTCGTGCCCTGTCAGGGCACGAATACCTTGAAGGGAGGGTAACCGAGTATCTTCTCAATCGGCTCAAAAGAGTTGGAATAACCGCCGTTCGGCAGCACGTTTCTCCGGGACGCGAGAACGTGGTGGCTGTGTTACCAGCCACCAGATCAGGCTCGCCAGTGTTTCTTTGGGATGTCCATCAGGACACCGTACCTGTCGATGGTATGACGATAGAGCCATTTTCTCCCGCCATCAAGAATGGTCAGTTATTTGGAAGAGGGGCGTGTGACGTCAAAGGAGGTATGGCGTCAATGGTGGCAGCACTTGAGGATTTATCAACTTTTGAAACACGGCATGCTTCAGTTGTTTTTGTTGCAAGCGTCAACGAAGAGTTTGGTTTTTCAGGAGCGAAAGCATTTACCACACTACTTCGAACGTGTAGTCGTGAGAGCGATAAGGTTGCGGAAGAATTGGTTCGATCTGTTTCTTCTGGCCTGCCAGACATGGTCGTTGTGGCCGAACCAACTGGTCTTCATTTGGTAACTCAACATAAAGGGGCAGTTCGTTGGCGGATGACAGTCCGTGGTCAGGCTTGTCATAGTTCTTATCCGGAGAAAGGTTTGAATGCAATTTATTCTGCTTCGAGAGTTGCGTTGGTGTTGGAGTCTCTGGCACAAGAACTTTCTTTTCGTCACTCATCGCATCCTTGCGGTGCACCAACACTCAGTGTGGGAACAATCCATGGTGGCATGGGTGTAAACCTTGTACCAGATCGTGTTGTTCTTGAAATTGATCGCCGCTTGGTACCAGGAGAAGATCCGGCGATTTCAAGGCAAGAGGTGATTGATTATATTTCCGCAAACTGCCCAGCCGCCGTGATTGATCATGAAGAACCATTTCTTGCGAGTGCTGGACTGTCGAACGAAGGAGTTGGGGCGGCCGCAGCGGCTGCGAGCCTTCGAGACGCTGTAGAAAAAGCTGGTATTCATTTTGTGGAGGAAGTGGCCCGCTACGGAACCAATGCGTGTGTCTATGCTGCGGCAGGTCTGCCTTGTGTTGTCTTTGGCCCGGGGTCGATTTCCCAGGCGCACACTGCCGATGAGTGGGTAGATTTGCGTGAAGTTGAGCAAGCCACAGAGATTCTCAAAAACCTCGTTGGCAGGAATGGGTCGGCATAGCTGATCAATCGTGTCTTTCCCACTGTCGTTACTTCGACTGTGCAAAAAGCCATTTCAAGAAGTCGGGCTCGCTATCACAGCGTTCGCTACTTGTGTACGTCGTACCATTTTTTGCGCCGGGAATAAATTTCCCAGAGACACCGTGATTGTCCCCTTCCCAGATCGTGAACTTCATGTTGCCGCCGAGGCGTTTCATTTCATCAAATACTGCCTGGTCTTTTCCGATCGGGCAGACTCCATCCTTGTCTCCATGAAACGCCCAAATGGGTAGATTCTTAATTTTTTCGGCGTCAATGAACGGTTCTGTGCGTCGTAGCCCACTTCCGGCAGATGGTGCTGCAGCCGCGAAGAAGTCAGGGTCGAGTTGAGTGAATATGTAGGTGCCATGTCCGCCCATTGAATGCCCGAGAATGTAGATGCGGTTCATGTCAGCTGAGGGGAGGGTGTCGATAATGCTTTTTATTTTCTCGAGGTGATCGGGGTTCCATAGTTGATCGGCTTGTGGAGCAACAACATAACAGGGGAAATCTTTTCGTCTCTGTTTGTCTGCAAGTTGGAGGTTCCAGTCTTTCAGTTGGTTCTTGTTATTAGTTCCTTTGCCGCCCGCTCCGTGCAGGGAAACAATCACCGGATAGTTCTTGTCAGGGTCAAAAGAGAGTGGCGTCATGACTCGACAGGGCATGTCATCAAAAAATGGCCTTGGTTTGTACAAGTCTCGCCGCGATTCCTCAGCGTGTACTGGATTCGCCAACGTAATTACCATGAAACAGGAAATGAAACGCAAAGG
>CAJQGO010000356.1 GCA_905477565.1 uncultured Planctomycetota bacterium | reverse complement strand
AGGTACGAGCGTTGCATTCAGGAAATGGGTGCACGGCGATTTACGGGTTCTCGAACAAGGAATTCTATGACTCATTCTGCAAGAAAAGTGAAAAAGCATTGGCACCCTACCCGCTCGTGAAAGGCTATCTGCGAAATCAGATCAAGGACGCAGGAGACTCACTCCTTCTCGTTGTGGTTGATGCGGAGGGACCTCATGAGTCAGACCTAAACGCCGCAACGATGCAGTCTGTTTTGGACGCTCAAGAGAATCGGTCCAGTCGGGTAGCCGTCTCGTTCCGACTGACACGTATTGACCAGTCGCAGGCATACCGCGTTGAGGAAAACTGAGTCGCAAGTGGGCGGCGGCAAGTAGAGATGCCAGGAATACGGCCGTCAAAAAAAGTTTTTAAGACCGTAACCTGATTTCAGGGGCGGCAGAGGGCGTCGTTTTTTAGACCATTCAATCTGACTTATTGCACATTGTTTTCAGGGTGCACCGAACCAGTCGGGGCGACAGGACTTGAACCTGCGACCTTTCGGCCCCCAGCCGAACGCTCTACCAGACTGAGCTACGCCCCGTATCTGCCGGGCCGAGCGACACCCTCTCGCATCACCGACCAACGACCGTCACACTATCGCATACGAAAGACATTCGGACAACACACAGACAAAATGAAGTACGCCTCTTTGGTGCCGTGGCATATCCCGGCAACACAATCGCACACCTTCTCTGTCAACTCACTACAAATACCATGACTCACGACACCACCTCGTTCTCAGCACGGCTCACCGCTGCCATCCAATCAAAAGGTACCCCCGCCTGCATCGGCCTCGACCCCAAGGCATCGGCCCTCCCCCCTGCTCTTCTTCAAAACATTTCTGCTTCTGAAAACGCTCCACCACACCAACTCGCAGAAATCTACCTGCAGTTTTGCAAAGGCGTGATTGACGTCGTTGCCCCACTCGTCCCAATCGTCAAACCGCAACTCGCCTACTTCGAAGCACTCGGTCCTCACGGCACAACCGCACTCGCAGAGGTCATTGCCTACGCCCATGAAAAAGAATTGCTCGTTCTCGCTGACGGCAAACGAGGTGATATCGGCTCAACAGCCGAAGCTTACGCTGCCGGCTGGCTTGCCGGACCATGGGCCGCTGATGCACTCACCGTAAACCCATACCTCGGCCTTGATTCAATCGAACCATTTATCAAACGAGCAACAACAACTAATGCCGGCATCTTTGTGCTTGTCAAAACGTCAAACCCAGGTGGAAAAGATTTTCAGGACCTCAAGGTTGACCAAAGCCATGTCTACGATCATGTCGCAAAAGGCGTAGAGGCCGTGGCACACAAAACCGCCGGCGATCAGCAGTACGGTGCAGTCGGTGCCGTTGTCGGCGCGACATGGCCAGAACAGCTCACGGCACTCCGAAACGCCATGCCCCACACCTGGATTCTCATCCCTGGCTTCGGCCATCAAGGTGGAACAGCCGCCGGGGTCGCTGGCGGCTTCGATGAACATGGCCTCGGTGCACTCGTGAACTCTGCACGCGGCGTTATCTTTGCGCACAGCCGACCAGAAATAAACGATGGACTTCAACCACACCAGTGGCAGACCGCCGTTGAACGCGCCTGCACACAAATGATCGATCAACTTGCTGCAGAAACACCCGCCGGCAAACTACGCTAACCAGTTGTGGTGCGAGTTGTTCGCTAGTTCGCGTTTTTGTTCAACGGCTCATCAACAACAAAGTCACTCGGAAAATTCGCGGCCTCATCTCCGCCTCGTTCTCGCAACCGCTTGTTGTTAAACCCACCGCGTGGCGCATTCATCGGAATATCCATCCCGCCAAGGTCAGCCATCATACGGAAGAGACGTTGCTCCATGGCTTTCAGCTCCTTCTTCACAGAAGGATCACGGATCAAGTTGTTCTGCTCATTCGGATCCGCCTGAATATCGTAGAACTCATCCGTGTCCCACAGACCATAGTACGTCGTGTACTTATACTTATCACTGCGAAGCGAAAAGACTGTTGGCGACTGTGGAAAGTTTTTCTCCCAGTAATACGCATAAAGAAAGTAGTCTCGCCACGGCACATCAAGCCCCTTACCAAGATCAATAAAACTCTCTCCATCCATATGCGGTGGCTTCTCAACTCCCATTGCTTCCATCACTGTTGGGGCAATGTCAATATTGGCAACCATCTCTTCAACAACAGTACCGCCCTTAAAGAGGTCAGGGCACTGCATCAGCATTGGCACTCGAATGGACGTTTCATAAGCAACACGCTTATCGATAAGACCATGCTCACCAAACATGAATCCATTGTCGCCCATATAGATAACGAGCGTTTCATCACGAATGCCCATTTTGTCGAGCTGCTCAAGCACTGTTCCAACACTGTCGTCCACTGAACAGAGCGCCTCGCAGTACCGCTTGTAATACGCTTCAATATCGAGCTCACTGTGATATGGAAAGTCGACACCATGCCAACTATTCCGTTGATCAAGAAGCCATCGCGGAAGATTTCTGTCATTACCAACAACCTTGTCTTCACTATCTGGCCGATCAAACTCTTTCCCATCAAAACGTCCCTTATAGCGATCTTCTGGCGTAAAGTTTGAATGCACTGCCTTATGCGAAAGGTAAAGAAAGAATGGCTTATCACGCTCAGTCTGCTGCTCAAGAAAATCGATTGCATAGTCTGTCAACAATGTTGTGATGTACCCATCTTGCGGCACTCGCTTTCCATTGACATTGATTGTGTACTTTGGATTTGGTGGAAAATAGTTCCCCTGGCCTTTAAAGCTCACCCAATAATCAAAGCCCGGACGTGGATCATCATGATGCCCACCCATATGCCACTTCCCAATGAATCCGGTTGAATAGCCGGCCTTCTGCAGATATTGCGGAAAGAAAAGCGTTCCATCAGGTACCAATCGATTGTTGTCTATAACACGATGACGGAAGGTATAGAGCCCTGTCAGAATGGACGCACGACTCGGTGAACACAGCGACGTGGTGACGAATGCATTTTCAAAATGCACACCGTTTGAAGCAAGTGAATCAAGGTGCGGCGTTTCAGCAAACTGATGCCCCAGAAAACTCATGGCATCGTACCGATGATCATCTGAAAGAATGAACACCACGTTTCGGGGTTTTGCCCCTGCAACCTTTTGAACCTGAACATCTGCAGGTACCGGTGCCACACTCGCGGAACGTTCGACCTCAGCACCTGTGACAACAACACCCAACGCACTGCACGCCAAG
>CAJQGO010000355.1 GCA_905477565.1 uncultured Planctomycetota bacterium | reverse complement strand
TAACGCTTGAAGAATTACGACTTATCGAGCAAAGCCTCGTAAAAAGTCTCACAGCTGTTTATCACGGACGAGTGAAGTATCCGGACCAGAGGACAGCCTAGTGGCCGCCTCACACCGCTGCTCCACCCCGCGCCTACTTCACCCACAAGCCACTTCTGGCAGCAACAAGGTTGTTCTATGCAATCGCCAAAGGAAGACGGCAGTTTGTTCGAAGACACTTAAACGTCTTCTCCTTGTTGCCATGGATGCACTTGGAATGACTGATTCTGATATAAGCCTTGCAATCGTAGACGACAAAGCAATTGCCATTCTCCATGAAACATGGCTAGGAATTTCTGGTCCAACAGATGTTCTTTCCTTTGATCTTTCAAGTTCTGAACATGCCCAACCCTCCCAGCACGGAAAAAGGCGTGGAATTCATGGTGAAATTATTGCAAGTGCTGAGACAGCTTTGCGAGAGGCTCGCGTCTACTCCTGGAGTCCAGAGCACGAATTAACCTACTACCTTATCCATGGCTTGCTTCATCTTGTCGGGTATGACGACCAGGCACCCTCAGAACGGATCTCTATGCGCCGGAAGGAGCGTGCGATGATGAAAGTGATTGGGCTTCCATCTCCACCAAGAAGACGTCCCAAAACCACTTGCCACCGACGCTAACCTTTCTTATTGTCCTGAAATACACTCATGCAAACTGCAATCCTCCTATTAGTTATCGCAAGCCTCGCTGCCCTGCAGTCCCGTGCCATCCGGGGAGCGAAGCGGCATCAACTTCAAGACATCTGCCGCCAGAAAGGGCTTCCTGATGTTTACGATGAACTTGTACGAGCAAGTGAAGGAATAGCATTTTTTGCTGCCACTGTTGTGGTGCTTGCAGGAGTTGCATCAACTTTTTCGATATCAAAAATACTCACGACTACTCTTTCTGCTGGACTCTGGGCTGGTCTTTGCTGGATTATGCTCGTCATTGTACCCATGACACTCACGCGGTTTGCTGGGGTTTGGATTGTTGTGACAACATGGTGGTTGTGGCGGCCACTCATCCGGCTTATTGCACCTGTTTCCAAAGGTATCACCAGATGTATCGAGGCCATTCAGTGGGTGCTCTACAGGAGCAAGAATCATGCTACCGCTGATGAGTCACAAGACGAAATTCGACTCGCCATGGATGAGGCTCATCGTGAAGGGCATCTTGACGAAGAAGCACGCGAAATGATCGAGGGAGTCATGGAACTTGAAGACGCTCAGGTCTCGGAGATCATGACTCCTCGGACTCAGGTTATCGGCATAACTTTAAACTCGTCGTGGAAAGATTCTGTTGAAGCTGCGGTTAAAAGCGGGTATTCAAGGCTCCCAGTCTGGAAATCTTCTCCAGATGACATCGTTGGGGTCCTCCATTTGCGTGAAATTTTGGCTGAACTGGCTCAGCACCAAGATTCTGCGAATGAGACTGGAGGAACCGAACCAAATCTTCGTGAACTTCTTAGGCCTCCCTACTTTATCCCTGAGACTATGAGTGTGCAGTCCTTGCTCCGCGACCTACAGCGTGGCAAATCACATATGGCCATTGTTACGGATGAATTTGGTGGTGTCTGCGGTATTGTGACAATAGAAGATGCTCTTGAAGAAATCGTTGGAGAGATCACAGATGAGCATGATGAAACACTGGCTGATGGCATTCTTGTGCAGTCAAAGGATACGTGTGAAACAGTGGCCAATGTTCCTATTGATGACTTGAATCAGCGAATGCATTTCTCCTTGCCCGAAGAAGCTGATTACGATACGGTTGGAGGCTTCGCCTTTCATGTTTTTGGACGGATACCGTCTAAAGGAGAAACCATAGTTTCTGATGGCGTATCGCTTGAGGTATTAGAAAGTTCAAGGCGTCGAATTGATCGACTCCGTGTTTCAAGATTACCCCAAACACCTGATTCGCCATGAGTGCCGAAAAGGCTCAGGCTCTAGTCCTGCGGGCCCGACCATTTGGCGAAACAAGTGCGATCATCACCTGCCTGACTCGTGAAGTCGGTAAAGTACGGGGACTGGCAAAGGGAGCGTGGCGACCAAAGAGTAAATTTGACGCCGCCCTTGACCTCCTTTCCATCTGTCAGGTACTCGTCCTTCATCGTTCGTCTGGCAATCTTGATCTTTTCACAGAGGCATTCCTCGAGCATCGATTTCGAATCGGTCGTTATGAATCATCATTTGCCGCCGGACTCTACATCGCCGAACTTCTGGATTCAGTCACCGTTGATGCAGACCCACAACCTGAACTCTTTGATCTCGCCACACGTGCGATCCGATTCCTCTCTGCACCAAGACCTGGACAGAGAAACGAACAGGGGTCTGCGCCTGACTCCAGAACTGTTTCGGCCCTTATTATTCACACAGAACTGGGCATCCTCCATCAACTTGGACAACTCCCATCGCTCCATTGCTGTGCCGAATGTCAGCGGCCATTGGAAGGCCGACGAATATCGTTCAGCATGCTTGGAGGGGGAGGGCTCTGCCCACGATGCCGGCGAGGGAAAAGATCTGTTGTCTCAATCTCGAGTGAAGCAATTGTTTCTTTGCGGCAACTTGCCGACTCCTTCGATCAAAGTGAAAATACCTCACAGTCAGAACCTCCGTTTGGAGAGATTCGTGCCATCATGAATACATTATTTGCCAATATTCTCGGATATCGCCTGAAAACCAGTCATTGGCTTGCAAAAACCTTTTCCTCGTCACGCGAGAAACACCGATGAACCGTTCAGACAACCAGAGGACCTGTCCAAGGGCTTTTCCATTGGTCATTGGGTTCTTTATCACACTCCTTGCAAGTGGATGCGCCACACTCACTAAGCCGACATGGCCATGGAGTGGTTCAAGCGTAGGACCAGATGACTCAGTTATTGATGATGAATCTTCT
>CAJQGO010000354.1 GCA_905477565.1 uncultured Planctomycetota bacterium | reverse complement strand
GCTGGGAGTCCGCCATGGTTTGATCAGGTCAGTCGAGGATTAATTCCTGCCCCTGGCATTGATGGAAGTACTGTGCCTACGCTTCCAATTCACCCAACGCAACTCTACGCTGCACTCGACGCAGCTATCTTGTCCATGCTGGCTATTACTTTTACACCTTTCGCTCGCCGAAATGGTGAGGTCTTTGCACTGGTTATCACTCTCCATCCAATCTCGCGAATTCTGCTTGAAGAAATTCGAATCGATGAACCACCCGCCCTCGGTACACCTCTATCAATATCTCAATTGATGTCGGTCGCGATTCTAATCTGTGCGATGGTGTTCTGGTGGTGGCTTTCAACACAACCACAACAGAAATTAGAAACAACGTGTAAGGAACATTGAACGTGACCCTTCAGAAATCCAAAAAATCTGCCATCGAGCCGCCTATTGTGAGGCTCCGATGTCGAGAAGATGGACCACTTGTTGTCGAATTACCACAAGCTATCGATGGGACTCCCTCAGTCAGCGTGCAAGTCACTGACCACCACCGAGTGGCGTTTACCCTACCAACACACAAATCAGTTCTTGCACTGTGTCGTTGTGGAAAGTCCGCAAACCGCCCATTTTGTGATGGGAGTCACAAAACCTGTGAATTCCGCGCAGGGGAAACAGCTCGCTGACAAAAAAGGCTGGCAGAACGCTAAAAACAATCAGATACGCCTCATTGCCTCCGCAGAAGGGGGGAGTTTGACGGCTCTTCCGAGTACCAAAGCTGTTCTGAACAGGAAAACCTTGCCTAGAAGACGACTCAGACCGAATGTCTCAGGAAAAAAACAAGCCATTTACGTTGGAAAGATATAGACTCTGACAGAGAAGATGGTTAATTTTTTATCGTGTTCGTCAGTTTGTTCAGTAGTCATACGGTTCAATTGATTGACGCATTGCTTCATTAATCGCAATCAAGCCCTCAGGCTCATGATAGCAACTGATGGATACCGATCGTCGTCATTCCCAGAATTGTCTCCTCAATAGGTTCACTTGAGCCCATATGTCTCAACGACCCGGATTTTACGAGCGATATAGCGTTTGGATTCTCGCTATCCTTGTCTTTTTGCTTCCCATGGTGGTTGTGGGCGCAATCAAGGCCAAAGGCAATAATCGCAACGATGTAAAGGGATGGCTGCCTCTGGAGTACCCAGAGACCAAGACGTATCGCTTTTTTCGTGAGAATTTCCAGGGTGAAGAATTCATTCTCGTGAGCTGGGATGGCTGCACGATGGATGATCCACGGCTTGAACTACTTGCCAGGAAGTTGCTGCCGCCTCCCGAAGAGGCCTCCCGAATTAGTCGAACAATCTTTTTCAAAACCGCTCAGACTGGCCCCCGCGCTGTTGAGCAGATGACTGAAGAGCCGCTCAACCTTGATCCTGAAGAGGCGGTGGACAGGCTGACTGGTGCACTTATCGGTGATATAGATTCTCCAGATAACCCGGCCGTCGAAGATGACAGCACTGACGCTTTGACAGAGGCAGAACTCGATGACCTTCAGACATGTCTTGTCCTGACGCTGTCTGATGCAGCTCGAGCAAACCTCCATGGCGCAATCGACACAATAAAAAATGTTGCAGTCGAAGAGTGTGGTATTCCGGAAGAAACGATCCACATGGGCGGGCCACCCGTTGACAACGTATCAATTGATCGCGCGGGGCAAACCAGTGTCACGCTACTCTTTGGCCTTTCCCTTGTTGTTGGCTTCTTTGTGAGTTGGTGGAGCCTCAAAAGCAAAATGCTTGTCGGGCTTGTGCTCGCATCGGGCGTTTACAGCATGTTCGCGAGTCTTGCGATCGTGTGGTATTCAGGATATCCCGTTGATGCCATCCTGCTTACGATGCCCTCTCTTGTCTACGTTGCGACAACGAGTGGAGCCATCCACCTTGCCAACTATTACCGTGACCAGTTAGCTGAAACAGGAGTGCTTAAGGGTGCTGCCGGTGCTTCGGTACGTCATGCTCTCCTACCACTTTCTTTAGCTACAGGCACAACTGCCGTAGGACTCGCAACGCTCGCTGTGAGTGTCCTTGTACCGATCAAAATGTTTGGCATCTTTTCAGCGATCGGTGTTGTCGTAAGTTTCGTCATTTTGATTACGCTTATGCCTGCATGCCTCGAGCTTTTTCCGCCAAAGCTGCGCCTTGGTGCAGCAGGCAGTGAAGAAGACGGTGACTCATGGCGTCCAATTGAGGAGAGTCCGTGGTGGGGTGTTGGTCAGTGGATCACAGAACACAACATTGCAATAGCCACAATTTGTCTCCTCGTCATGGCAGGCATTGGCTATGGCATGACCCGTGTCGAAAGTAGCGTTCAGCTCATGAGGCTATTTTCTCCTCAGGCTCGAATTCGACAAGATTATCGTTGGCTTGAGAAAAAACTTGGGCCACTCGTTCCAATGGAAATACTTATTCGCTGTGACCAAGAGCAATGTGATCTCAATTTCCTTGAACGAATGGAACTCGTCGATGAAATACAGCGTGAGATTGGTGAACTCGGTGAGGTAGGCAGTTCTCTATCAACCGTCACTTTCGGCCGGAGTCTTGATGTCGGCGGTGGCGGCATTGGCGGCGCAGCGGGCCGGGTATTTGGCCTGAACGCACGAACACGACGCAGCGTGCTCAACAGAAGACTTGTCGCCCATCGTGATGAATTTCTTGATGGCGACTACCTTCGCGAAGCAAAGGTAGTCAGTGACGAAGGAACTCGTGATCAGGAACTGTGGAGAATTAGTGCTCGTGTCAGTGCTACCAAAGAAGTCGACTACGCAGACTTTAAGCGTGACCTCCAATCAAAGATCGATCCTATTCTGGCTAGCTACCAATCTGACGGCACGCAGGGAATTTCTGTCGACTACACCGGTCTTGTACCACTGGTCTACAAAGCACAACATTCTTTGCTTGATGGGCTTATCGCGGGCTTCATTAGTGACTTTGCAATTATTGTTCTAGTCATGGTGCTTCTTTGCCGGGCTGCCTCCGCGGGGCTTGTGCTATTACTTCCTGCCGCCTTTCCAGCTGTTGTTGTTTTCGGAGGAATGGGTTGGGGGAATGAGCTCCTAAAGAGTTTTGGAACAGGAAATCTTCTTATCGATATCGGCACCGTAATGGCTCCTTGCGTTGCACTCGGTGTTACCGTCGACGATGTTGTTCATTTCATGCTTTGGTTCAGACGGGGTATTTCTGATGGTATGGACCGTAAGCAAGCAACTATGCTGGCCTACAAAGGCTGTGCTCGAGCGATGTATCAGAGCTGGGGGGTCATCGGTATTGGTCTGTCAGTTTTTTCACTCTCACCGTTTGGTCCAACACAACGATTCGGCCATATGATGCTCGCCATGCTCACTGTTGCATTGGTTGGAAACCTTGTGTTGCTTCCAGCACTTTTGGCTGGGCCGCTGGGTGACATTTTCGGATGGAGCGTTCTCCGCCTGAATAAAAAGAAGGCTGAGAAAAACAGCCAACGTAAGGTTAAAGCTGAGGCAGGAACAGATGCTCTTCCGCAGCCTCACGTGTTGCCAGAGCCGGCAACGAAGCAGGTTGTTCATGCCTGAGAACGATGTGGCCCCAGCGGCACTTTCCGGGGCCACTGTCTTCATAAAGCCCAAGCGTGCTCGCCCATTTTTTGGCAGGCATCCATGGGTTCTTGACTCTGCAATACTGCGTGTCGATGGCAATCCCGACAGTGGCGCTGTGGTTGATGTTGTAACCCACGATGGCAACTTCATTGCCCGAGGCCTATGGAATGCATCAAGCCGAATTCGAGTCCGATTGTATTCCTTTACGCAGGATCAAGCTCTTGATCAATTATTCTGGAATGCGCGCATTGAAAATGCAGTTGCCTTACGACAACAGCTCCACCTTTTTTCCAAGAAAACTGGCTGCCGGCTCATAAACAGTGAGGGTGACAATCTCTCTGGAGTCATTGTGGATCAATATGGGCCCTACCTCGCGGTACAGGTGACGGCACTCGCCATGGCTGAACGACTCGACATGATCTGCGACAGCCTTGAGCGCATTGTGCAACCCAAAGGGATCCTGCTTCGTGGTGCCGAACGAGGACTGGGGAAACTTGAAGGCCTGCATTTGCCTGACCGGCTACTCCGTGGTGAAC
>CAJQGO010000353.1 GCA_905477565.1 uncultured Planctomycetota bacterium | reverse complement strand
TTTGAAGATGTGCAACTTCCGGCCAGCTATCTCAACTTTTTCATTGTGAATGGTGGTGTTATTGTTCCAACCTTTGGCCACGATCTGGATGCAGTCGCGATAGCGACAATCCAACGCTTCTTTCCAGGTAGAGAAGTGGTTTCATTTTCAGCCCTCGAATTAATTCGTGGACGGGGAGCGGTGCACTGCGTGACATGTCAGCAACCGGCGTTGGACTGACTGATAACTGATTGTCACTCTGACCGGTAATGAAGGTCATTCAGCTACCTTATTTCTCAAGATTACCGATCTTAACGGGCTATCCGGTCTTGCGGTGGACGGATGCGGACGCGAGTATCTTCCAGAAGTTCTCTGGTTTGGAATAATGGACTGCGAGATAAAGGCAGGAACGGTTACATCATGGAACAGGTTGCCAATTTTGTTCAGGGATGCGTGTCTCTGTTGGCTCGCTTTATGCTCGTCGCCATTTTTTTGTTCAGCGCTTTTGATAGCAAAATTCGTCACTTTTCGCAGACGGCTGAATATATGGCTAGCGAGGGAATTCCGAATCCTCGGTTAGCGCTGTTTGGCGCGATTGGTCTTATTCTTATAGGTGGTCTCTCGCTTTTGGCAGGTGCATGGACCCGAATAGGAGCTGCTTTTCTCTTTGTATTTCTCGCTGCAGCAACCTTTTATTTCCATGATTTTTGGATGATTGCTGACCCTACGCAGAGGCAATTACAAATAATTCAATTCATGAAAAATATGGCAATTGGCGGTGGACTCCTTGCGTTGATTTATGCCGGAGGTGGCCCTTGGAGTGTCGATGGCTGGATTGAACAAAAGCTGGAAGAAGCCGAAATTACCCCTGCTCAGAAGACAAAGGGGCCACAACGCTCGAAAGCTGCGTGAACGATTCCTTTTTTTCATTTGTAGGGCGTACATTAGGAAACTGATGAGTTGTCACCGTGACAACAACACAGTCAGTTTCCCTCTTCTGCCGTGCAACTATGGTTTTCCCGCTGAGTGATGACAATTCCGATCGTCAAAGAGTTCCATGGGTGACATGGTCACTCATCGCAGCAAACGTTGTTGTCTTTGTGCTTTTTCAACAGGGCGGTAAAAACGATGATGTCACGTTGGCCTTCTGTCAGGTCCCGGCCGAAATTGTGACCGGCCAAGATATCATTACCGAACCCACCATACGGGAGGTTGAATATGAAGGTCAGCAATATCAAGTGTCTGTTCCCGGTCTTCGTCCCACACCGATCCCTGTTTATCTCACACTACTGACAGGTATTTTTTTGCACGGTGGATGGATGCACCTCCTCGGTAATATGTGGTTTCTTTTTATCTTTGGGGATAATGTCGAAGATGACATGGGGCACATCCGATATCTCATTTACTATCTGGCAGCTGGAGTCTTGGCGTCGCTTGCCTTCGTATTTCTGAACGCTCGTGGCGACGAGGCACTCACTCCTTGTCTTGGTGCATCTGGTGCTATCTCTGGTGTATTAGGCGGATATCTAGTCCTCCATCCCAATCGTCGAGTAAGTGTCATCTTGTTTCGATTCATTATGGATGTCCCAGGTTATGTCGCTGTTGGAATCTACTTCCTCATGCAGGTTGTACTCGGCCTTCTAGACACAGGTGGTGGGGTGGCTTATTCGGCGCACGTTGCTGGCTTTATTGCAGGTTTAATTCTGGCCAAGCCCCTGAGCGACAAAGACATTCGTCGACAGGCAGATCAGTTAGTTACTTTTCGGAGGCGTCATAAGGGCCTGTAAAATCTTGTAAGCTCACATGACGATTGCTATGCCAGCTATGCTTATTTGGCAGTTTTTGCTTTTAGCTGGAGCTGTTGCGGCTGCGGGTTCCGTACTGGCCCGTTCGGCAGATCAAATTGCCGAGGCAACAGGGCTCGGTAGACTTCTCGTCGGTAGCTTGCTGCTCGCTGCGGTTACTTCACTTCCTGAATTATCTGTTGATATTGCAGCGATTCGTTCCGGATACGTCGATCTAGCAGCCGGTGATCTCTTTGGCAGCAGTCTTATGAATTTGCTTATATTGGCACTAGTTGATTTAAGCATTCGTTCAGGGAGAAAAATGCTTTCCCGTGAAGGGGCCGCTCATGCACTTTCGGCAACACTTGGTATTGCCGTCACATCGCTGGCCGGTCTGGCAATTGTTACTGCTGACAAGCTGCCAGCAGCAATAATTCTTGGCATGAGTGGCTGGTCCTGGGCAATTTTGTTGTCATATCTTTTTGGTGCCAGAATGATTTTCATCAATCAACGTATCTCAGCGAGGCTGGCTGCTGAATCCCAATCGGACGACGGTGGTCTGTCTCAGGGAAGTTCGGCTCGTAAGCCATCTTTTCTCTCGGCAGCGATCATTTTTGGTGCCGCTGCGGTTGTCTTATGTTTTGCTGGACCAAAGCTCGCACATGTAGCCGGTGCATTGGCCGAAGAAACAGGTCTTGGCGGAACCTTTGTTGGGACAACACTCGTTGCGGTGACGACATCATTGCCCGAACTTGTTGCATCATTAACAGCCATCCGAATGGGGGCAATTGATCTCGCTATTGGCAATGCATTTGGAAGTAATGCTTTCAACATCATTCTGTTTGTTCCACTCGATTTTTTGCATGACGGATCGATTTTTTTGAGCATGTCCGGAACTCATGCTGTAACAGCGTTTACTGTCGTGCTTGCGACTGCGATAGCAGTACTTGGCCAGTTGTATCATGGCGAGCGGCGACTCCCATTTATAGAGCCAGATGCATTTCTTATGCTCTTTGTCGTGCTTGGTGGATTGTTCCTTATCTATTCACTCGGGTAACACGTCCCTGAGATTGTCAGGAAGTAGGTGGTGGCATCACCTTTTCAGTCTGGGTGTGTGGCGTTTATTACCGAGTGAGTGCATCGTTTGGAGGGCCGCTTGTTGCACTCGCACGGTGTGCCGTGTTCTTGAATAGCCTCCATTTCCCCTGCGTTATCAACAAAGGTGGTCGTTGAGATTCAAGTGTGAAAGAATTTTCATTCTGTGGCTTTCGGGCCGTTTGTTTGTTCCTGTCAATTCGTGACAGCCATCTCGGAAACAGTGTCATAATGAAACGTATTCTCGTCGGACTTGGAACAAGCGGTCACGCTGAGTCTGTAGTGAGCCACGCCATCGAGATTGCTCAAACACAGGGAGCTGAATTACTTGGGATAGCGGTCGTTGACCCCTCGCGTCTCGAGTGGACAGGTCCGCGTCCTATCGGTGTGGGTGTAGAAACATTAACGGCAGAACTTCGTCAGGACAGAATGACAAAAGTTGCTGCGGAGATTGAAAAAGCAAATAACCTTTTTGCAGAGAAATGTTTGGCAGCAAATGTTCCGCACCAAACCTGTGAGCGAACAGGTGATCCATTCGAAATCGTTGCTGATTTAGTTCGATATCAAGATCTTTGCGTGTTTGGCCTGCACGGTCTTTTTGAGCACGATGTTGTGCCAGAGCCCACAGATAGTCTTGAGCGGCTCGTTGCTGCAGGAGTTCGTCCAATGCTTGCTGTCTCAGAAACATTCTGCCCTATTCGTCGTGTACTGGTGGCCTACTCAGGCTCTCTGGAAAGTGCAAAAACATTCAAGCATTATGTTCAGTCAGGACTCTATCCGAAGGCATTAGTTCGAGTTGTACATTTTGGTAGTGACGTCGAAGCAGGAGAGCGTCGGCTCAAGTCTGTTGAAAGCTACTTCGCCTCACATGGCAGAGAGATTGAGATGGATTTCGTTCAAGGAGATCCTGTGCAAGAACTTGTGCCGTATGCAGAAAAGTGGGAGGCGAATCTCATAGTTGCCGGTAACTCAGCAAAAAACCTTCTTCTGCGTAAATTGTTTGGTGAGACGGCGTTGCAATTACTTCGTGCAAGTCCACTTCCCTTGTATCTTGCCCAGTAATGTTCAACTTTCGATCGATGCAGAATGTCTGTAAATTTGGTTTTAGGCGACCTCGTCGGGATAATTAGGAAACAAAAAAAGTCGTGGTTATCAGCGTAGTCAGCATAATTCTGGTGATTGTGATTTGACGCTCCCGTTCCTGAGGCTATGAAGGGAATAGAAAATACTGTTTTTAGATAGAACAATGCCGATTGTTAGGAGATAAACATGGTCGAACGAGCACCAGACGCAGTGACGCTTCCGGAACAAACGGAAGTTATTGTCGTCGGTGGTGGGCCGGCCGGCACAACAGCAGCGACCATTGCCGCTCAGCAGGGACGCTGTGTCATGTTGTTCGAGCGGGAAAGGTTTCCACGATTTCATGTGGGTGAGTCCTTGATTCCAGAAACATTCTGGACATTAAAGCGACTTGGTATGGTTGAACGTTTACGTGGAAGTCGCTTTGTCGAAAAACATTCAGTTCAATTTGTAAATGAAAAAGGACTTCTTTCGGCACCATTTTATTTTGTTGATCATCGAGACGATGAAAGCTCTCAGACATGGCAGGTTCGTCGGGCAGAATTTGATGAGATGATGCTTCGTAATGCGGAGTCGCATGGCGTCAAAGTGCACGAAGGAATGCGTGTGCTCGAAGTCCTGTTTGATGGAACTCGTGCGACAGGTGTTCGTGTGGCGGACGAGGCCGGGAATATTTCATCTATCGCCTCTAAGGTTGTCGTGGATGCGAGTGGCCAAGCAGCGATGGTCACAAGCAGGCTCGGCCTGCGGGAGTGGGATCCAGTTCTGAAAAAAGCAGCTGTATGGAGTTACTGGAAAGGTGCGGCCCGTGGAACCGGTCGCGACGAGGGGGCCACCCTTGTCATGCAACTCGACGACAAGCAGGGCTGGTTGTGGTACATACCACTGAATGATGATGTGGTGAGTGTCGGTGTGGTCGCTGGATACGAATATCTTTTTCAGGACCGAGAGAACAAAACCCCGGAAGCCATTTATGCAGCTGAATTGGAGCGATGCCCCGGGTTGCACGGACGCCTTGATAATGCAACAAAAATAGAATCTGTTCGCGTGGCGAAGGAGTACTCATATCGAGCCCGCGACGTAGCTGGCGACGGCTGGGTTCTTGTCGGCGACGCTTTTGG
>CAJQGO010000352.1 GCA_905477565.1 uncultured Planctomycetota bacterium | reverse complement strand
TGAACCATCTGTATTTATTCCAACACCAATAAGTAGTTTTTGGGTTGTTGTCGCTTCGAGTAAAAGACCTCCAATCTTACGACCATTGATTTCTATATCATTTGGCCAACGCACATCGGGTTTCAGTTCTGGATTGAGTTGATGAAGAGACTCCGCCACAGCCAGTCCACACGCGAGTGACCAAAGAGGCAGAACACCTCCTGAAAGGTTTTCTTTTGATGGTATTTCCACAATGAGTGTCATTGCCAAACTACCAGGCGGCTGCCACCAGCCTGCCCCGCGACGACCCCGACCAGATTTTTGATGAAGCGCCATCACCAAAGCAGGAAGGGGTACAGATCCATCGACAGCAAGTTCTTTCGCTCGATCCATTGTCGATTCGAGCTCTGCATGACACTCAATGGTCTCTAGTTTCGTTACCTGTTTCAGGTGTTCCGTATCTCCAATTTTCGTCATCAGAACCTGCCTTGAATCACCATGCATACACGCGCGAATCATTATCGCCGTACGTTCGAAATCAATGAGAGGAAACCAATCCGGCCTAAGAGACCAATGAGGAAAATCTAACGGCTTGCTTCATCAGACAAAAAGTCTGTCAAAGAGGGAAGTCTACGCGAACTAAAGACCATAGTAGGGTGCAGAAAAAGTGATGGGACGGTGGCGATGTTGACCCATACAGCACCGGCGCGGTACCCCCCCACGAAGTGCTGGGGTCGGCATTCGGAACTTTCTGGATGGCCCCAGCCAACCTCCCGCTGCATGGGTCGTCGACCGCGTGCGAGTACAGCTCTTTTCACTCATTGTCTTGATCATCGGCATATCTGCATTCATGGCAGATAACGATATCACTGCGCAAACCGTACAGCTCCCTCCACCTGCTGCTTCTTCCCTCGACAGAATTGCACAGGCGTCACCATACGGCTATCCGCTTTCTCCTCCACCCCCTGCGTGGGACCCGTACGGGCCACAGGCAAGCCAGATCTATCCTGTTCCAGCGACCAACCCAGGAACGAATCCACCACCGACATGGGCCACGTCGGCTGTGAATGGGCAACCTGGTTACCCGGGCTACTCAACAGCACCACCGCCTATCGTCCCGAGTAATCCTTCACAACCATTGCCTGTTGGCTACCCACAACCACCAACACAGCAAAGTGAATGGTTTCAGGAGACCTACCAGCAATCGATGCGGGCATATCAGGGCGTGCGAGGAAGTTGGACCTACGTTCTTGGCACTGGTCGGGGAAACTCGGTCGCCGTCAATGAACTCGATACATCGGCAACATTCGCACTCCCATTTTTCATGAATTCACCAGCAAATATTAATCAAGCACCTCTGCTCATTACCCCAGGATTTGGTTTGCAGTTATGGGGTGGTCCAGAATCCAATGCATTTCCAGGCACCAATACTCTTGCTCCTCAACTTCCCGGAAATACGTATGACAGCTTTATTGATACAGCATGGAATCCACAATTCACACCGTTATTCGGTGCTGAATTTGGAATCCGAGTTGGCTTCTATACAAACTGGGATGTCTTTGTCACGGACAGCTGGCGCGTGATGGGACGAGCGATTGGAACGCTGAATATGACACCAACTTTTCAAGGCAAACTAGGTGTCATCTACCTCGATCGAAATCAGGTGAAGATATTACCAGCCGTTGGGTTTACATGGACACCAAATGCAACATCTCGATATGACGTGTTCTTTCCAGCTCCACGAGCGATGTGGCGTTTTGGACAAACACGCCGACATGCTTGGTGGGGCTATGTCGCTGGTGAATACGGTGGTGGTCGCTGGACGTTTCGCACTGTCAATGCCGACGGAACGAATGGATTCGTTCAGAACTTCGACTACAACGACATTCGAATCTCGCTTGGCACAGAGTGGGTTCCTCTTGCCACAACTGGTTTTTCTGGGAATTTTGAAATTGGCTATGCTTTTTATCGACAGCTCTTCTATGTTAATGACTTAGGACCGCAGCGATTCCAGCAAATTTATGATCTGCCAAGCACCATTATGTTTCGATTAGGCCTTGCCTACTAACGCGTGTGGAGAAGAGCATGGCTTCTCAAAAGCGTTCTGTTTCATTGTTGGTTCTCATCGTATGTCTTGTATTTCAGCCATGTGATTTGTTTGCTTCCGACGATGAGATTTTCCCACTACCGCCAGTCGAGTCGATTGATAGCAGTTTCTTTGAGAAGATTCGCTTTGCTGCACTTGGTGATCCCCAAGACCTGACCGAGCCACTTCTACCAGACGATGTTGCCCCACCCGGCCAACCACGCCAGGAAAATAATCCACCCGGTCGAAAACTTCCTCCTGGTGCAAAGCCTGGGGCCCTGCAGCAACTCATTCTCACGACCACCGAATTACCTCGGCTCGGCAGCAACGGTCTTGGGCTCGCTACGCTCGACATGAGCCTAACCCTCGGCATGCCTGCACCAACAGTTGATTCACCACTCCTCATCACTCCCGGTTTTGGCTGGACATTTGTGGATGAAGCGAGTGGGCCGATGGATCCTGGTCTTCCTGCAACACTCTACGAGTCATGGATTCAGGCACGCTGGATGCGGAAAATCGGTGAACGTTTAGGTGTCGATCTCGCAGTCGCACCCGGTTGGTACAGTGACTTTGTAAATGACAGCGCTCAGGCATTTCGAGTGACAGGTCACGGATTTGGTGCTTGGGAGGCTCGTGAAGATCTGCGTGTCGTTGCAGGCGTCATCTACCTCGATCGTTATGACGTCAATATTCTACCCGCTGGCGGACTTCTCTGGACTCCGAGCGATGATCGACGCTTTGAGTTAATCTTTCCACGACCTCGTCTTGCCTGGCGAATCAAAGAAACGTCACAGGCCGCTCAATGGGTTTATCTTGCTGGTGAATTTGGAGGAAATCAGTGGGCTGTTCGTCGCGACTCCGGGGCTGATGACATTGTTGTCTATCA
>CAJQGO010000351.1 GCA_905477565.1 uncultured Planctomycetota bacterium | reverse complement strand
CAGCAGGAAGTTGGCGGCGGGGCAAAGAGACTGTCGGAGATATAGACCTTCTTGTTGAGAGTCGCCAAGCAAAAGAGGTAATGGATCACTTTCTTGCGTGGGAACATACAGATCATGCAATTGTACGCGGAGACAGCAAAACTAGTATTCGGGGACCGCACGGAATTCAGGTCGATATGCGTGTTGTACAAAAGAAATCATTTGGTGCTGCATGGCAGTACTTCACAGGATCAAAAGAACATAATGTCCGGTTACGGAGTCGAGCTAAAAAATTGGGATTTTCTATCAATGAGTATGGTGTAACTGAACTGAACAAGACTGATGGAAAAATCCTTGCAGGAAAAAATGAGAAAGATGTCTATGAAGCCGTGGGTCTCGAATGGATTCCTCCCGAAATGCGTGAAGATCGTGGTGAATTGGAATTATCTGAAAACGGTGAGCTTCCAAAACTGATTGTGCTGACAGATATCTGTGGTGATCTTCATATGCATACCACTGCAACAGATGGTGAGGCAACGCTGACTGAAATGGCAGCCGCAGCCGTTGATCGAGGATTGAAGTATATCGCTATCACGGACCACAGTAAAAGAGTGACGATGGCTCGAGGGCTTGATGCAAAACGCCTTTATAAGCAGTGGGAAGAAATCGATCAGTTAAATGAATCTCTAACGCGAGATGGATCACCATCCCTCGTTGTTCTAAAAGGAATCGAAGTTGATATTCTGGAGAAAGGGGGGCTTGATCTACCAGAAGATGTTCTTGCACATGCTGATTGGGTTGTTGCGAGCCTGCACTATGGTCAACAGCAGTCACAGGAACAAATTACAGGTCGTCTTCTGGATGCAATTTGTCATCCATACGTCAACTGCATAGGCCATCCAACTGGTCGTCTAATTAATCGACGTCCGGCTTATAAAGTCGATTTGCAACGTGTTATCGACGCAGCGGCAGAAAATACAACATGCCTCGAGATCAATGCGAACCCATGGCGTCTGGACCTAGATGATCGTCTTTCTGCCGCAGCAAAAGAGGCAGGAGTAAAGCTTGCCATATCAACAGATGCCCATACAACTGCGGGGCTTGATGTGATGCGGTGCGGCATCCTTCAGGCAAGAAGGGCTGGTTTAGAGGCGGGTGATGTAGTCAACACCCTGCCGCTCCCATCGTTTAAAGAAATAATTAAAAAGACGTAACGAGACGCCACAAAGACGTCTTTGAAATTTGAATAATAAGGTGTGGGTTATTGCATGTCCTGAACACAGCGAAAGCCTATGTGATTACACCCACTCGATACTTCGCCTTTTCCTCGAGTTCCGAGAATATAACGTGAGCAGTATTGATCAGTACAAAGGAAGGAGCCGCCTCGCTGGATACGTTTTTCCACCCCGGGTTCCTGAGGATCAAAGCTGGTTTCTGGTCCAGTCGGATTGACTGTAGAGGACTCACCATTTTTTTGTTTCTGATACGTGTCCGGACGATACCAGTCAGCACACCACTCCCAAACATTACCGGATACGTCATGCAAACCGTATTTGTTTGGAGGATACTGACGAACCGGCGCGATGCCAGCAAAGCCATCCTCGGCAGTGTTCTGCATGGGAAACTGCCCCTGCCATGTGTTTGCCATCCATTTTCCATTTGGACGGAATTCATTACCCCATGGATAAACGTTTCCTGTTATGCCTCCTCGTGATGCAAATTCCCACTCAGCCTCAGTTGGTAGCCGCTTTCCAGCCCATTTGGCATAGGCAATAGCATCTTCAAAGGCGACATGAACAACAGGAAAATTCTCTTTGCCTTCTATTGTTGATTCGGGGCCAAGAGGATGACGCCAGTTTGCCCCTGGCACATATGCCCACCACTGAAGGTGATTCGATAATGGAACTGGGCGATCTGGTGGTGTGAATACAATTGAACCAGCAACAAGATTTTCCGGTGGTGCTCCTGGGAAATCTTCAGGTCGAGGTGGTATTTCTGCAATAGTCACATACTCGGTAGCCTCGACGAAGTTTTTGAACTGCTCATTGGTTACCTCTGTAGTATCGATCCAGAAACCACCTACGGTCACTGAATGAATAGGTCGAGCATCTGTCATCGGTTTGTCTCCCCCGTATGGTATTCCCCGAGGATCGAGACATCCCATTGAAAAAGTTCCGCCAGGAATCCAAGCCATTCCTTCTGGGGTGTTGCCTGGAGATGCGTTACTCGCCAGTTTTGTTGTCTCAAAGCCGACTGGAGTAATTTTTGCCTGGGGCATCTTTTGTTCTGAAGCAGTGGGAGTGGGGCTTGGTGCTGGTGTCGATGTGTTTTTCATGGGTATTGCAAGTCGGCAACAGGCCCAGAGAAGGAGTGCTGCACAAATGCCAATACCGATTTGAACACCAGTTGAGTTTATGAGCTTGTGCAGAAGCTTGGGACTAGGTCCATCTTGTTTTTGATTTTGAGTGTTTCGATTAGTCATTATCAAGTCCCTTTTCTAATCTTTTGTACATTGATCGTCGACGTTTTCCAGTCCACCATCCAAAGAACTGCCTGCATGAAAGAGTTGCGAGTTCGTGCTCCTCCTGTTGCATCTTGTGAATCACAAATAACATGTCGTCAGCTAGGGGTTCTTTAGAAAAATGCTTCAAAATCTCTGAAGCAGCCGTATGGTCGGTAAAGTTGCCAAGTTTTTTTTGTATTTTCTGGAGACTTGCTCGGCACTTCTGAAGTGAAGTGTTCATGTGTTCCTCCGGCATGAGCTCAAGGGTGTAACGAAGTTTTTTCCCTGCAATTCGCAGCCGATGAAGTTGCGCCGGGTTTTTTTTAGTTGAGTCAGCAACTTTTGAAAACTTTGTACGCGATTTCTTCATTTGATTGCGTAAAAATTTTAGATAGGCCATTTTTTTTGGTTGCACGTGGCTCTTGATTGTGGCGACACGTAATGGCCAGTTCCACGACGAGAGTTCTGAGTACATGGCATAAATAGATTTACGATGTTTATTCTGTTGCTTTGCTACTAAGTGCAGAATTTTGTCTAGGGATAAATCGTGTGCAATGTGTAGGCCACTCGTCGGGGGAACGTGTTGCTGTAATCTATCAGACAGCACATCATAGTCGCGTGTCGCTCCTGCCGCCTGCCTCAAATCACGAAGGTGTTGTTTGAAAGAGGAAACAATTGCTTTCGGCAGTAAGGGC
>CAJQGO010000350.1 GCA_905477565.1 uncultured Planctomycetota bacterium | reverse complement strand
GACCTCTTGTTCTGTTGGCCACACGGGCTGAACAATATCACCTGTTCGATAACGAATCACTGGACAACCATTGCGACCGAGTGTTGTCAGCACCAACTCGCCTGACTCACCCTCTCTCACAGGTTGACCTGTTGCGATGTCGAGGAATTCTGGATGAAACCAGTCCTCCAACACCTCAAGCCCCGAGTGTTCAAACCACCCAACGCCCCATGGACCAATCTCCGTCGCGCCAGCATGATCAAGCACATCAGCACCCCAGGCTGAGCTAATTCGTTGCCGGACTGATTCCAGAGAGCCGCCTGGTTCCCCAGCAACAAGAACACAACGAATTGTCGACGTAGACATTTCGTATCCTTGCTCTCTGGCCACTTCGGCCAAATGCAGTGCGTACGTGGGAGTCGCCACGAGGACTTTTGACTCTGTTTTCCGTAGGAGTTCCAGGCGAGCAACACTCGACAACCCTCCCGAAGGAATCGCGCGCCCGCCACTTGCCACTGCACCTTCGAAGGCACTCCAAAAGCCGATGTATGGACCGAAGGAAGCCGCGACAAAGACTGGTTCACCGGGCTGGAGTTCTACTCGTGAGTAAATTGACTTCCAGCATGTCATCCACCAATTCCAATCATCCTCCGTGTCCCAGACCTGAAGCGGATGGCCACTGGTGCCACTTGTTTGGTGAAACCGAACATACTTTTGGTCACTCCACGTTCTGTTTCGCGTAGAAACCGTATCCTCTCTTCCAACAAGTTCGGATTTTGTTGTGCACGGAAAATCAGCAAATTGTTCGAATGATTGAACCGGTGTTGTGCACCCGGAGAACTTCTCGTGATAGAAGCTATTCGCAGGAAGTACTTCTGCGAACATGGCATTCAAGCGGTGAAGTTTTGTTGCCTCAAGTTGCTGACGGGAGCAAAAAACATCTTGTTTAAATAATGGAGACATGTCCCCATTATGCCACATAACTTCAATTACTCACCCGTATTTATTGCGGCAACGGGAACACCGGGCCGGTCGTTGGTGACGGAAGTGGCTCAACTGGAGCCTGTGGCAATACGTTTGGCGGGGGAGGAGTTGTACCTGGCGAGAATGATGGAGGTGGTACGGCAACGGGAGCCACCGGAACCGGCGGCCCGCTTCCGGCAGACCGTCTTGCTAACTCGGCTCGGCTAACAACTGTCTCTGCAGGAACAGTTCCGGCAGGTACCATTGCCAAGTCGACAACACGCTCATCCCGAATTTCCCAAGGCCAAAGATTCTCAGTCACAAAATCCAGAGGAAAGATCTCATACCAAGGGACTGGAAATGGCTGCTGAACAGTGAGGGTATCGTACCCATCTTTAATGAGTCGAATTTTTCTTGTGCCGTAATAGACAAAGTCCGTAGACACCGGCGTTGTACCAATCTGGTAATCATCAACATAAACGAGCGCACCTGGAGGATTACTCCTGACCGTCATTCGCCGCTGAACACAGCCAATGGACATCAAAAGAATTACCCCCACGCAAAACATCATGCCTAATGAAGGTGCTCTCCATAAGGAATGACCTGAACACAACCCGGATCGTGCCTTAACAGGTACCGAATTTTCACGGTGTTTGATCGTCATAGCCGTAAGACTAGGGCGATTTATTTGATCAAACCAGACCAGATCAACGCTCTATGCCACCCAAAACAATGATTTGGATTAAGAAATTTCCCCCCAATCCTGCTACATTTCTTACTTTGACTACGTTGCTACGAAGGCGGCGTAGGGACACCGTTCATCGTGAATGATCTCGCGAGGCAATTCAGTGGGACAGGGCAACACTCTTCAATACCACGTGCGTTCTCATGTAGGCCGCAGACGATCCAACAATCAGGACTCTGCCGTGGTCATACCAGCCGAGTCGTCAAATGTTTTCCGAAAGCACGGTTGGCTCTTTATTGTTGCTGACGGGATGGGTGCTCATGCAGGTGGTGAAGAAGCGAGCCGCATCGCGGTTGCACGCATTCCTGAAATTTATAGCGAACTCAAGCCGGAGTATTCACCACCACTTGCTCTCTCGCAAAGCCTCTGTCAAGCCAATAAAGAAATTCATTCAAAAGGCGAGAGCGACCCCAACTACAAGGGAATGGGCACAACCTGTTCGGCACTTGTCATACTTCCCCAGGGAGCCATTGTTGGCCACGTTGGTGACAGTCGTATTTACAGGGTTCGCGGACATTCCATCGAACAACTTTCACGAGACCATTCACTTGCCTGGGAAGTCGCAGCAGCAAGCGGACAAAACGACTCCACGCGCGGAGCCAATCTTCCAAGTGTTCCAAAAAATATTATCACTCGCTCAATGGGCCCCCACAGCGATCTTGACATCGACCTTGAAGGCCCATTCCCCATCGAGCAAAACGATCTTTTTGTCTTGTGTAGCGATGGTCTCTCTGGAACATTGAGTGATGAAGAGATTGCAGTCTTTGCTTCGGAACTGTCTTTAAAAGATGCTACAGCTGCCGTTGTCGGACTTGCTCTCGTGCGAGGTGCGCCCGACAACACCACCGTAATTATCATTAAAGCCGGCCCTGAAGAAGTGACTCGTTATTCGCGACGCGAATCGCCATGGCCACTAGCGGATGACGGAGGGGGCATCGCAAGTCACCGTCGCCCTTGGATTTTTCTTGGAGTAGCGGCTGTGAGTTTCTTTCTTTGCTTAGTGTCCTATTCTGCATACAAATCATTCGACGGAAATGATGAATTCTTCCGTCGTATGTTGCTTGCAGGTAGCATTATCACAATGGGGCTGACGCTTGGTTCAGTTTTTGGTTCATTCTTTAGTTTTGCTCTCCTCAAACCGAGAAAAAAGATCAAGGTACTTTCACCAGGCCGAGGAACATTCCTTGGAAAAGCGCCTTACAGGCGTTATGACAGCACTCCCTCTGAAAAATTATTTGATCGCATGATTCGGTCTCTTGACCACGCAAAAAATGAACTTGAAGACAACAATTTGACGA
>CAJQGO010000349.1 GCA_905477565.1 uncultured Planctomycetota bacterium | reverse complement strand
CTCTTTCAATAAATGAATCTTCTCGCTGCGATCAATTTGTCCTCGCCAGCAAAACCGCTCAGCTATTCCTAACTCTTGGGCCAGCGTGTGACATCTCAACAAGTATTCTTCCTCGGCCGGAATGGTTGCCCCTGCTGCGACTAATTCGACATCCATCCCTCTCTCCACAAGACGTGCTGTCGCCTGAATCACCTGATCCAGCCCTTTTTCGGGACACGCCCTTGCGAGATAACCAATAACTCGACGATCAGCTCGTTGGGTTCTCCGAGCAATCAGGTCAGGCGGATCGTTCGGAAAACCCTCCGGGTCAATCCCATGCGGGATGACCGTAATACGATCCTCCCGACAACCGAGAATCTTCTGCATACGGTCAGCGTACGATTTATTGAGTGCAATAAACCGATCTACATCACCTGCTCTCTCTACGAGCAACTCCCTCACCTCGCTCTGATACGGTTCGGGCAATTGAGAAATGAAAAGATCTTCTCCCGAGAGTGTCACAACAAGAGAAGCACCTGTTGCCTGCCGTATTGTTTTCGCTAGCCCAAGGAGGAGAACATTTGAGAGGTGGACAACATCTGGCTTTACATCACGAGCCAACCACTCTGCCAAACGATAGACCTCTTTCCGCTGACATCCCTCCTCGCCCTGCAACGTAGAAACAGTGAGCGGTCCGAGGTCCGCAGGACGAGTATTGCCAGTCCAACGGGATAACGCTCGCAAGAGCACTGGGCGATCAAAAAACCAATCAATCCAACGGGGGGTACGGCGAAAAAGGGATGACTTCTGTTGCAGAAAGACATTCACTCCTCCCATCACAACAATTGGTTCTGCAACATTCTCCTCATCTGACGTTGTCGGGACGTATGCGGGCACCAACATAGCCTCCCGCCCTCGCTGACGAAGCGTCCGAACAAGTGTATTGTCGTGGAGGCATGACCCGCAGATTCGACCTCCTGCACCAGCTGTAATCTGAACAATCTTCACAAATCGCTGCTTCCTTTCATGCGCGGCCCGGCCGATTGAGGTGCAACAGAATGAGGGCAAGATCCGACGGAGTAATACCACTCACGCGACCGGCCTGACTCAATGTGCGGGGTCTTATTTGTTCCAGTTTCTCGCGAGCCTCAGCCCGAAGATGCCTCACCCTGTCATAGTCAAACTCTTCAGGAATTGGTTTTTCTCCATGTTGTTTCCGTCGCTCAATCCGCTGCTGCTCAACACGAAGGTATCCCGCATATCGGATATCATTCTCGATCTGTGATGCCACCTCATGAGAAACAGAAGACAGCGATGGAAGCATTTCAAGGCAGTCTTTCCATGTCACTTCCGGACGTTTGAGAAGATCCGCAAGCGTGACTCCGTCTACACGATGACTGGCCAACGTAGTCATTGCTGCTTCGATCTCAATAAGCTTTCGATTTAATCGATCGACACGATCAGGCTCAGCGAGACCGTACCTCTCGGCTACTGGCGTCAATCGCCTATCTGCATTGTCGTGCCGTAAAGCAAGCCGATGCTCTGCCCGACTTGTGAACATACGATACGGTTCATCAACGCCACAGGTCACAAGGTCATCAATTAATACGCCGATGTACGACTCTTCCCTGGAAAGAATCATCGGCTCTGTTTTTCCGAGAGACATCGCTGCGTTCGTGCCGGCGACAAGGCCTTGCGCTGCTGCTTCTTCGTACCCTGTCGTACCGTTTATCTGCCCAGCGAGAAAGAGTCCCGAAACCGGCTTGCTCTCAAGACTGAGCGTAAGCTGATCCGGCGGGGCATAATCGTATTCGACGGCATATCCATATCGCATTATTTCTGCTTTTTCGAGACCAGGAATCATTCGAATGATGACATCCTGAACATCTCTTGGCAGACTTGTGGAAATACCGTTGACATACACCTCATGCGTCCGCTGCCCCTCCGGTTCAAGAAAAAGTTGATGACTTTCCTTATCCGAGAAACGAACAACCTTGTCTTCGATACTGGGACAGTAACGTGGGCCACGTGAATTAATCTGGCCACTGTACATTGGCGCACGATGAAGATTCTGGCGAATCACTTCATGAATTTCAGGGGTCGTTCTCGTAATCCAACATGAAAGCTGCTCTCGTTGAATTGAGTCTGTCAAAAAAGAAAACTGCTGAGGAGTTGCATCTCCAGGCTGTTCCTGCAGCTGCTTCGTGTCGATAGTTGCTCCATGCAGCCGACACGGCGTACCTGTTTTGAATCGATCGAGCCGAAAGCCAATCTCTTGAAGAGCATGGCTTACTCCAGCAGTTGTCCCCTCCCCTGCTCGACCACCAGGCGTCTGGGCTTCCCCTGTATGCATGACGGCCTGCAGAAACGTACCCGTTGTGAGAACAACTGCCTCGGCATGGTACTCGATTCCGCCCCGAGCAACGACGCCTGTGATCCGCCTCTGCGTCGAGTTCTCACCGGCTTTTGCCTGCGTATCGAACAGAAGCCCTTCGATCATTTCTTGCCGGAGCACGAGATTCGGTGTCGACTCAACGAGATGCTTCACTTCCATCTGATAATGACGCTTATCAGCCTGCGCCCGAGGCCCATGCATTGCCGGGCCTTTCGAACGATTCAGCACACGGTACTGAATACCACTCGCATCAATGGCACGTCCCATGAGACCGCCCAGTGCATCGACTTCGCGTACCAACTGCCCTTTCCCAACGCCACCAATAGCAGGATTGCAGCTCATCTGGCCAACCGTATCGCAGTTGGCTGTGAGCAGCGCTGTTCGAGCACCAAGCCTTGCTGCTGCCGCTGCTGCCTCGACGCCAGCATGCCCGCCACCAATAACCACCACATCAAAGTTATAGGTAGCAGACATTAAAACACCTTCGGAGACACGACATACATTTTTCCATGATAATTGATTGTCTTGGTTGAAGATATCGTCCCAAAAGCACTTCAAATCACGAAGAGTCTCGCAAATCAGCATTTACATGCTGGCAACACTGGAAACCACGGGCCCAAACAAGCGATACCTAGGCAGCTTGACGGTTTCCTTGACTAGGAAGCTTGAGACCGAATAAGGAAAAAATGTCCTCGGCTGACATACTTGCAGCAGGCTCCGGCTCGGCCTGCGACAGGATGACATCCGAAAGGTTCCGCTTCCTCGCTAACACTTCATCAATTCGCTCTTCAATGGTGCCGACAGAAAGAAACTTTGTAACGGTCACCGCGCCCACTGCTCCAATACGATGAGCGCGGTTGATCGCTTGATCTTCTATGGCTGGATTCCACCACCTATCAAACAGGAAAACGTATTGTGAAAATTGGAGATTGAGTCCCACTGCACCCGCTCCATATGAAAGTAAGAGCACCGAGTGCTGGCTTTTATTTCGAAATGATTCGATGGCGTCATCTCGAGCCGCCGTTGACATCCCCCCGTGATATTCAAGTGGCCCAAAACTTTTCAATCTCTCACGAAGACGAGAAAGCGTCTGAACCCATTGGCTAAAGAC
>CAJQGO010000348.1 GCA_905477565.1 uncultured Planctomycetota bacterium | reverse complement strand
TTGCCAGTTCAGATGTCGTGAGCATGGCGCCACCAGCGATACCAGCGCACAGACTTTTAGCCAGTGTCATGACATCAGGAATGACGTCTGTATGCTGATAGCCAAACCACTTTCCGGTTCGCCCACACCCAGATTGAACTTCATCAAAGACGAGTAATAAGTCATTGTCATCTGCAAGCTTTCGAAGTCCCCTAAGAAATTCCTGAGAGGCTGGAACAATACCGCCTTCTCCAAGAATGGGCTCAATGAGAATGCCACCGGTGTGCTCATCAATTAAACGCGCAACAGCGTCAAGGTCTCCGTGTGGGGCAAATTGAAAACCTGCGACCATTGGCCCCAATCCTTCGTGGTATTTCGGCTGAGCCGTAGCAGAGACACTGCCCATCGTACGGCCATGGAAACCACCCTGGAACGTAATGATTTTGTAACGTTTTCCCTCGGACCTTAAGCGGAC
Source organism: uncultured Planctomycetota bacterium (assembly GCA_905477565.1). Lineage (GTDB taxonomy): Bacteria > Planctomycetota > Planctomycetia > Pirellulales > UBA1268 > UBA1268. The sequence continues at coordinate 2,321 of CAJQGO010000348.1, read as the reverse complement.
AAGTTTTATTGCCGATTCATTTGCTTCAGTGCCTGAATTGCAGAAAAAGGCCTGCCCGCCAAATGAACGTTCGGAAAGAAGTTTCGCCCATGTTCCCTGAGGTTCCATGTACCAGGTGTTTGGTACGTGAATGAGTTTTTCAACTTGCTTTTGAACGGCTTGTACCACAGGGGCGGGGCAATGTCCCAGTAAATTGCAGCCCCAGCCCGGGAATAAATCAAGATAGCATTGTCCGTCAGCATCCCACACCCGCGAGCCTTCTCCGCGTTCGAGACATACATTAAATCGTCGATAATTAGGCACGACATACTGGTCAAACGTCTTTATGACTGCTTGTGTTTCGGGGCCTGGTTTGTGGGCATCTGTCGATTGCATTGCGTCGATTGTTGCCATGAAAATCTCTTAGGAGTTGAGGGATGTAATGAAGCGTCTATCCGGCTGGTATCACTTCCGGATGATGACGATTTGGGTCCGTAACCGAATCAGCTACGAGTTCGGTACCGACCCCGCTAGTTGTGTAAATTTCGAGTAGGAGTGAGTGACGAAGACGACCGTCAATTATGTGAATTTTTTTGACACCCTGATCGAGAGTGCGGAGGCAGCCCTCAATCTTTGGAATCATTCCCCCAGCAATTGTGCCAGAACGTATAAATTCTCGGGCCTTGGAAGCTGTTAAAGAATGAATAAGACTTTCGGGAGATTCCATATCTTTAAGAACTCCTGGAATATCACTAAGAATGACAAGTTTTTCTGCATGAACAGCAGCGGCTACCGCTGTGGCTGCGGTGTCAGCATTAATATTTAGTTTTTCACCATCATTGCCCATTGCCATCGAAGGAATGACGGGGACTTGTCCTGCATATGAAAGATTATCGATCGTAAGCCGATCAACTTCAGTCACTTCACCAACTCGACCAAGGTCAATAGGTCTGCCTTTGTCGTCATGAAGCGTGAGAGGTTCACCAAACAAAACATTCGTGGAAAGAAAATTGAGTGACATTGCACGGCCACCAAACTCCTCAATATTTGCGACTAATTGATGATTGAGTTCGGTTGCCAGAACTTTTTCTACGATTTCAAGTGTTGCAGCATCGGTATACCGTCTGCCTTGTATAAACTTGGGGGAGATGCCGGCTACATCCATCGCTCGAGATATCGCTTTACCACCACCATGTACAACTATGACCCGCATGCCCAAGGTAGTCATGAAGACAATATCAAGCAGCAAATGTCGCAGTGCATCAGGATGTTCCAAGATGCTGCCACCTAGTTTTATGACGGTGGTTGTATCACGGAATTTGCGTATCCAACCAAGCGCTTCTATGAGCGTGTCAGCCTTCTCGATAGCTTGTTTGTGAGTCAGGCTAATAAACGGATCGGCCAAGGCTGTGCTCCTCTACCGACAGCGTCGGTCTCATCGAAACGTGTCATTCTAGCCTTTGAAAGCCGGTGCAGAAAGGCAGGTCGACGGATATGAAGCATTTTTTTAAGCGAAAACTGGTAAATTAGCGGCTTTTTGTGGAGTCTTCCTTTTCTTTTGATCCGTCGTTCTGTGCCTTGGGGTCAAGAATGATGGATGCCGAATTGATGCAGTAACGTAATCCGGTAGGAGGGGGGCCATCGTTGAAAACGTGCCCAAGATGGGCTCCACATCGACGACAGGTTACTTCAGTACGGACTCCAAACCCTGGTATACCAGCAAGCGAACGATCTTCATGTTCGGCAACTACGTTCCCTTTGGTATCCTCTTTTTTTGCATCAATTGGTGCATAAAAACTTGGCCAGCCACATCCACTTTCAAATTTCTCACCGGAGCGAAATAAGGGTTCTCCGCAGCAAATACAGCGATATGTGCCAGGCGTTTTTGTGTTCCAGTATGTGCCAGAAAAAGCACGCTCGGTACCCTTCTTCCGCGCAATTTCAAATTGTTCTGGTGTTAGTCTTTTTCTCCACTCCACATTTGTTTTAGGAATTTCGGAATCTGGTATGCGTCCCGTAACAGCCGGATTCTTCTTGGAGTTTTGCGTCATATGGTCCTCTTGGTTTTGATTGTTCTGCTCTGCAATCGCGAGGTTGCCAGAACTTAATAGTAGAAGTACGACTGCTGACCGTACCAATATACCTGTGAATAAACGCGGTGGCTCTTGATCAATAGCGTATGAAAATCTCATTGATAAGCTCCTTTTGGCCCACTAAAAACGTCATCATAATTACGAAGTAAAGCAGCTGTCCGTTCAAAAAGGTCATCTACTGACGAGGACTAAATATCATTTTTTTTGTGATGTTTTTGGTTCATACGCATGGTCCCGTTTGCGAATGAT
>CAJQGO010000347.1 GCA_905477565.1 uncultured Planctomycetota bacterium | reverse complement strand
TCACACGATCTTTAACAGGACCAAGATGCCGCCACAGTGGCACTTCCTCTACTTTTAACTGAATGTCCCATAACGCTAGATTCATTGCACAGAGGCCGACCTGAGCAACGCCAACACGTCCAATGAAATGTGTTGTCGCATGCATGGCCTGCCATGCAGCGTGCCGATCAAAAGCTGACATACCGAGTACCGCGGGAGCAAAACAGTCGTCGATCATCACCTGCACAGATCGCAGTCCGCGAGTGTAATTCCAATTGAAGCCATATCCTGTAATCCCTGTATCGGTCTCTATGGACACTTGAAGAAATTCAACTGACTGTACGCTGGACTGGCTATCTGTAATTGTTCTTTGGCCAAGTGGAACATCGACCAAAGCGGTATGAACGCCTGTGATGACTGGACTTGTGCCTGCCGACTTTCCTGTTTTTTGCTCTGACACGTTCTCGCCTCGAACTTCTGCCACCACACCACTTCTCTTCTTGAACCGTTCTGTCCGTGCACTTTACTGCAGGAATTTTCTTGAGAACAAACAGTTATTACACGAAGAGCCGATTCTCAGATTCAGGAATGATCCGCTCCAGACGCTCGCATTGCGAACCGGGTCTCCCCGGCAGCCACCGAGAACTTCCAGCTTTTCACATTTCAGAACAACGCGACAGTTCCATCCCCGAGATACAGCACCCGAAACACTTTCAGAAAACGCACAGCTGGTTATTCAGTGAACCCCAGTTCCTTTGCTTCCTTAGGGAGTGATTCATCGGCAATTCCACGTGCGCCACGTCCTTGTGAGACCCGGTCGTTGACGTCGAACTCAATGCTTTCAATATCTGCCTTCCACCACTGAGACTTCTTCTCGGGTGTAGACGGAATATCAACAGGACGCACCAGACGCATGCCGATGCCCAACGCCGGTTCCTCTGTGTACCAGAAGGGACTCTTGGGGAGATTCGGGTCAACGTCTTTCCACGCTTCATCTTCAGACCCTCGCCGTGCCGCTGAACGGCATTGTGAAGGCTCATCAAAATAAGCCCCTCCGCGAACCACTCGTGATTCAAGATCTGTTGGCCACCGAATTGAGTCTACCGCGGTCACTGGCTGCTGCAGGGCAGCCGCACTGGCGTAGCCATCGGCTGTCATTTCATCAATGACCCATTCTGAAACATTGCCATGCATATCAAACAGACCCCACGGGTTCGGTTTTTTCTCTCCCACGGGATGTGTTGTGTCGTCAGAGTTTTCAACAAACCATGCATAGTCACCCAATGAATCCGAATCGCTAAAAGAAAAGGAACTCTTCGTGCCAGCACGACAGGCGTACTCCCATTCTGCCTCCGCTGGCAAACGATAAAAGCGACCGGTTAAACCAGTGAGCCACTTTGTGTACTGCCGGGCTGAATATTGTGTCATTGTCACAGCTGGCTGCTGCGGCTCTTCACCATTTATAAATGTTGTTGTTGGGTCATAAAGCGCTGACGGTGCTGTCACTGCATCAACTTCATTTTCTTCGGTCACAAGACGCACGCCAGAACTCTCGAGTGCTGTAAACAGATCAAGCATGCTCATGAAAACCTTATATTCTTTCCAGGTCACCTCACGGGCACCCATCCAGAATGGTGAAACTGCAACCTCAACTTGTGGCCCTTCAGTACTTTCTCTACCAACTTCATCCTCAGGACTTCCCAGAAGAAAGGTGCCCCCCGGGACTGGTACCATTTGGAATGTGACGTCAGAACCAGGGATCGTTTCTTCGTAGGGAACGAGCCAGCCGTTTTTGTAACGTATCGCTGGTGGATTTGTATCAGGCTGCGTTTCTCCAGTAACAAATCCTGGCACAGCTACTTCTTCAGCAAGCGACTGGTTCGCTGCGTGCAAACTAATCCCCAACAAACAGATTCCAGAAAATAATAGTGCTGCTTTTTTGCTCGTCATGTTGTTACCTGGTTCGAAAAAACTTGCCTTCCGGTACTTCATTAATCAGTCATTTGAAGTAAGACAATAGCCTAACCTACGTTTTCCAAACAGTTAATGTCGGAAAAACGAACCTTCTTATTCATCGAACTTTAGAACGCATAAATCCAGACGGTTTTTCCGCATCCACACTAGAACTCATCTCATCCTGCCTGATGGCGATGTATGACCTGAAATAGTGGCACAGCGAGTACGGCACCAATGATGGGTGCACTGAGATAGACCCAAAGAGAGTGAACCTCGCCAGCAAGGATTGCAGGTCCGAGTGACCGGGCCGGATTCATGGAGGCACCGCTGACCGGACCGGCAAACAATGCCTCAAAAGTAATCACAGCACCGATGGCGACCCCCGCCAGCAGCCCTTTCTCCTTTGCACCAAAAGAGACACTCAGAATTACCAGCATCAAAATAAGGGTCAGGATAACTTCCAATATAAATGCCTGAAACTGAGACCCACGTGGCATGGTCCCACCGAGAGATTCAACCGCAGGAAACAGCATTCGCACGGCACCGCTTGCCGTCAGGGCACCTGCGCACTGGGCCGCAATATATCCGGCGACACGTTGTCCATCAAAGCGACCTGAAGCCCAGAACCCGATAGTCACCGCCGGGTTGATGTGGCATCCAGACACATCGCCAAAGGCATAAATCATTGCAAGCACGCTTAAGCCAAAAGTGAGTGACACACCAACATGGGTAATGTCACCACCTGTTAGTTCATTGACAACAAGTGCGCCGGTTCCAATAAAAACGAGACCAAAGGTGCCACAGAACTCAGCAGCAAGACACTGAGAAAGAAGCGGGGCTGCTGTTGAGGTATCCGTCTTGTCGCTCACATTCACAAACAATGCCCTCTCGTGGTCTGATCTAAATTTGATAACCAGAGAAAGCATCTCCTGAGAAGGATAAAGCGTCAACAAGGCACGACATTCACACTCATCAGTGCCACCTTGGCATGAAAACATTCACATTCATTCAACCAGTGGCAGCCAGCCGCGCACCCTGGCATGCACGCTGGCAACTCGACCCATGTAGTGATCCATACTGTACGGGCCAGCTGCTTGAAGAATGTGATCTTTGGCTTTTTGCATGTCTCCATTGGCCTCAGCATAAAGACCAAGATAGAGATGCGCATAACACAACTGATTGCGTTGTTGCTGGCCAGTTCCACGTGCTGCATGCTCAAGCACAGTTTCTTCGCTGCCATCTCCTTTGTATAGTTCGAGTATTTGCTTCATTGGCACGCGTGAATCAAGACCAACGTCGAGCATATGCCGGCGAGCATTGTCGGGTGACGTTTCCCGTGCAACGCACAGATAATGCCATGCAGGGTTTTCAACATCATTTGGGTTGACCGTGCGATGCAGCTCAAACTGTTTCCGCCCATCCTCAAACCGGCCGGCATAGTACATCGCAAGACCACGCTGCCACAGTCCCGGCTGACAATCTGGTTGTACCTGCACGAGCTGATCGAAAGCGTCTGCTGCTTTATCTGGCTTCGCATCAAAGAAGAGTGAGACCGCTTTTTCGAAAATGCGATCTGGTGTACCGGGAAATTCCTCTTGCGCAGCAACATCTGATGTTTCGTCGGCTTGCAGCAGAGAGAGATAAGGTTCCGTGTTGCACACACAGAGAACTATCCCGATAAAAAAACCATATCTGAGAAAGACACCGTACCAAGTCGCGACTGTTTTCCACGCTACTGCAATGCCGTCAATCATTCGTGTGATGGCCACAGGCGAACCCTCTCCATTCAATAAACCAAATATTATCCAAAAAGCGTCACCCGATGATGCCATCTCCGTCGATGTCAATCTGGAACAGCACTTCCTTCGCCTGCAATGAGGTGTCACTTGGCCCCTCTTCACCTTGGTAGAACCCATTCTCGTCAAGAATCCACGCATAGACATCCGTACCAGTCCCATCAAGCACACGAAGTCGACCAAGCTCATCGCGAGCAGCTGCCAGAACAGTTGCTCCGTTTCGACTGAGTGGAATCTTTCCCTGCCAGTAACTGTCCGAACGGGTGATTGAAATTGGGGGACCTCCTGAATCACTGAGGGAGACCAAGCCCAAATAGTCGACTAAAACGCTGACCTCAGTTGTTGCAGCGACTTCTGTGTAGGAGATTGCACCATTCTGAGTTCCATAGTCGTAGAAAATACTGCTGTAACTGCCTGCTGGAAGATCAAGCCCAGACGCTGTCGCGCTTGCCTGGCCCAGACTACCCGGATTATCCCGTGCTATCGACCACATTGAAAGCATGCCAAGGCCTTTATTTCTGGCGAAGTCTTCGAGCATGTGTGCATCATCTATTGTAAATATTTCTGTAAGCACATCGTTCACGCCAATCATTGGAGTGACACCAAGTTGGCCCCATCCAAATTGATGACCGTATTCAGAATACATTGATGAGAGTTGATTATGGGCACCCTCAGCGGAGGAAATTGCATAGTAACCCATTGTCTGTGCATTCGGACCAGTTGTCGGAGCCGCCCATTCACCATAATCCATCGTCATGAGGTTCACACCATCGAGAACAACACCAGCCTGCAAGGCCGAGCGTATGACGTGAAACCCGTTATACGTCAGACCTGTTGGTAGTGCCGGCAGGGTGTACCAGACTTCAACATCTGGGCGGGTCTCCTGAAAAAGCGCTAACGCTTCACTGCGTAAAGCGATAGAGACTGGATCTGCAATGGCACTTCCTTCGATATCAAAGTCGATGCGATTGAGAGAATATTTATTGACAACATCGATGTAGACATTCGCAAGTTCTTGTGCCGTTTTTCCCTGGGAGGCGTGTACGTGCGCCAGGCTGTTTCCTGCAGCACCACCGAAAGAAATCATTACGCTGCCGCCGGCATCCTGGAAGGCAGATATCGAATCATTTATTGCAACCGCTCGCTCAGATTCTGAATCTAAGGTAAGGGAGTCCCACCCAGCCCAGGCCGCTTTTCCATCTGTCGTCGACAGAATGAAGGCGAGGGTCAAAAGCGAGGTGCCTCGGGTTGCAGCTATCTCGGTAAGGTCTGGAACAACCCAAAAACCCATATCCACATACGGGGCAAAATAAGCTTCGCCCCACCGTTCATCACCCTCATTTCCTGAATTTACTCCCGCGACAGTTTCAATCGCTCCGTCACTATCAATATCTATCTGAAACAACGACTCCTTGGCTCGCAATGATGTATCACCCGGACCTTCCTCACCAATGTAGTGCCCATTCTCATCCAAGATCCAGGAGTAGACATTGCTACCACTCCCATCAAGCACTCGAAGGCGGCCAAGATCATCACGAGCAGCGGCCATGAGGGATGCTCCATCTCGAATCACAGGAACACTACCCTGCCAATAACTGTCTGCACGCGTGATCCCAATTGGATCACCGCCAGAATCACTGACATACGCCAACCCTGCATCATCCACGAGAACTCTGACTTCCGTTGTTGAGGCAACTTCGGTGTAAGAATCGCCACCCTGATCATTACGAGGATCACCGACACCATACCGAACCTGATCCCCATCTGTGACTGCACCAACTGGTGATTCCGGGGTGAGCAACCCTGAACGGCTAACCATTGCGACCTGCTCAAGACTCAATCCAAATGACTCTTCAAGCTGGGATTCAACAATTTGATCATGATGAAATTCGATATTGAACGGAACGAGCTGATTTTTGGAAACACCAACAAGCAATGTGCTCTGGCCTGTTGTTTTAGAGGAAAGAAGCAACCCTTCGGCAGTGTCCTCTACGAAAATCCGCTCTCGCGAACCGTAGTAGAGAAAACTCAGTTTCATTGAGTCAGGATCAAACCCTTCAATTCGCTCATGCACACCAACTTCATGTGAGCGAATGTATATTGTACTGGCGTCACGGGGACCAACACCACGTTCCCAAGAAAGCGCTCCTCCAATATCTTGACGAAGATGTTCATTCATGACGACTGAAAAATTCGCTACTGTTAAATCATCGAAAGTGACGCCTGAGATTACCTGTTGCTGAGGTGCATCTGCCCACAAATTTAGAACAGCAGGC
>CAJQGO010000346.1 GCA_905477565.1 uncultured Planctomycetota bacterium | reverse complement strand
TCGAGTACTTCTTTGGTCGAGGTGAACTTTCACAGGTTGTTGATCAGACGAACCCTCTTTCAATGCTTACGCATGAACGTCGGCTTTCCGCTCTTGGCCCTGGTGGCCTCAATAGAAAGCGGGCGGGGTTTGAGGTTCGAGACGTTCACATTTCCCACTACGGACGTATCTGTCCTATCGAGACTCCCGAAGGCACCAACATTGGTCTCATTTCAAGTTTAGCAATTTACTCTGGTGTCGACTCGTATGGATTTCTTGTCACACCGTATCGCAAAGTTTCAAAGAGCAAACTGCTGGATGATGTTGTGTGGTTACGGGCCGACGAGGAACACGAAGCCTATCTGGCACCTGCCGATGCACCTGTCGTTGATGGCAAAGTCAGCGGAGAGACTATCGTTGCTCGATACAGAGGGGACTTCGTCCTCGTTCCAGCTGAAAAAGTTCAGTATATTGATGTCGCACCGAGCCAAATGGTTGGCGTGTCGGCCGGGCTCATTCCGTTCCTGGAGCATGATGATGCGAATCGTGCGTTAATGGGTTCAAACATGCAACGTCAGGCAGTCCCACTGCTTGTGACCGAACCGCCGATCGTGGCAACAGGCATGGAGCGAGACGTCGCAGCCAACTCTGGCCTGCTTATTCGCGCCGAACGTAAGGGAACAATCACCTACGTTGATGCAGATTCGATTGAGATAAACGAAACCGATGTCTATAAGTTGCGAAAATACGTCGGGCTGAATGAAAGAACCTGCCAGAATCAAAAGCCTATTGTTCAGCTTGGCCAAAAGGTTGAGAAGAATGAAGTCATAGCTGATGGGGCCGCCACGTTTAAAGGTGAACTGGCCCTGGGTCGGAATGTCCTCGTTGGCTTCATGTCGTGGGATGGATTCAATTTCGAAGATGCCATCATTATCAGTGAAGAACTTGTTGAAGACGATGTGTACACATCGATTCATATCGAAGAATACGACATTGAAATTCGTGACACGAAACTCGGGCGAGAAGAATTTACTCGTGACATCCCAAATGTTGGTGAGCGAGCATTACATAATTTGGATGATGGCGGCATCGTACGTATAGGTACCTACGTTCGCCCTGGAGATATTCTTGTTGGAAAAGTTTCTCCGAAGAGCAAGACAGAACTCACTCCGGAAGAAAAACTTCTTCACGCAATTTTCGGGCGAGCTGGCGAAGATGTAAAAAATGACTCGCTTGAGGTTCCGTCTGGGGTAGAGGGCATCGTTATTGCCACAGAAAAATTTGCTCGACAGATGAGCCTGTCGGAAGAAGAGCGTCGTGATTTCCAGAAGCAGATCAAAGAGGCCGAAAGCGAAGGCAATCTTATGGTTGCTGAAGCATTCGGCTCACTTGTTGCTGAGATTGAGAAGATCTTGCAGAAGCCTCTTGCTGCTGCCGACGGCAGCCCTCTTGTTCGAAATCAAGATCATAAGATTGTTGCGGAACGGGCGGGTGAGTTCTCTCTGGAATCTCTCGACATTCGCTCTCCACAAAGAAAAGCTGATATAGAAAGACTCTATAAAACTCTGTGGCCTTCTGTAGAGGAAGCACTCGATAAAAAAGAACGTCGCCTGAACAGCATGAAACGCGGTGATGAACTACGGCCTGGTGTCCTTCAGATGGTCAAGGTTTATGTCGCTGCGAAGCGAGTTATCTCTGTCGGTGACAAGATGGCTGGACGTCATGGAAACAAGGGTGTTATCGCCAAGATTTTACCCAAGGAAGACATGCCATTTCTTGCCGATGGCACGCCAGTCCAGATCATGCTGAATCCTCTTGGGGTTCCGAGTCGAATGAATGTTGGCCAAATCCTTGAAACACACCTTGGTTGGGCAGGGAAATTGCTCGGATTCCAAGCCGTCACCCCTGTCTTTGATGGTGCCAGTGAAGAGGAGATTAACGACGTTCTGAATGATGCTGGCCTTCCGAAGCATGGAAAAGCCAAGTTGTTTGATGGACGCACGGGTGAACCACTCGAGCAGGAAACAACTGTGGGATACATCTACATGCTGAAGTTACACCATCTTGTTGATGATAAGGTTCACGCCCGATCAACAGGCCCGTACTCGCTCATTACTCAACAGCCACTTGGTGGCAAAGCACGGTTTGGTGGGCAGAGGTTTGGTGAGATGGAGGTCTGGGCTCTCGAAGCGTATGGTGCCGCCTACATCTTGCAAGAACTTCTCACTGTCAAAAGTGATGATGTTGAGGGACGAACCAAAATCTATGAAAGCATGGTCAAAGGTGAAAATACCCTTGAAGCCGGAACCCCGGCCAGTTTCGACGTTCTCACAAATGAGATTCGTGGGCTCGCCTTGAATATGCAATTAGAGAAACGTCGTATCTGATATCAAAAGTGAATAGCAGGCATTGGAAAATGCTTTTTTATTCAAACGTTACTGTCCCTAAAAAAAGTTTTAACACCACTAGTTGACTATCCCTTGGAGAACTCTCCGTGAGCATCGGCGAAGCAACCTACGATCGCGTCAATGACTACTCAGCCGTAAAAATCAGTCTGGCCAGACCACACGATATCCGTAGTTGGTCATTCGGTGAGGTGAAGAAACCTGAGACGATTAATTATCGTACGTACCGTCCCGAAAAGGATGGGCTCATGTGCGAAAAAATATTTGGCCCTGAAAAAGACTGGGAATGCTCCTGTGGCAAATACCGGGGCATGAAATACAAGGGCATGATCTGTGACAGGTGTGGAGTGAAAGTGACCCATAGCCGCGTTCGTCGTAAGCGAATGGGGCATATTGAACTCGCTGCTCCAATTGTTCATATCTGGTTTTTTAAGGCCATGCCAAGCCGCCTGGGTGCCTTGCTTGACATGAAGACCACCAGTCTTGAAAAGG
>CAJQGO010000345.1 GCA_905477565.1 uncultured Planctomycetota bacterium | reverse complement strand
GGCACCCGTGATTGGTTGCTAACCAAAACGCATACTGTTCCCGGCAAGATCAATAAGATTCTTGACAATGGTCGGTGCAAAGTGATTGAAGGATACTGTTCTGCAAACAGTATTCGTGCCGGTGAAATACTTCGCATTATGGTCAGTACGAATCCGGTGTCGGCGTTTCAGTTGGAAATTTTTCGGACGGGGTACTACGGCGGGGCGGGTGCTCGACTCATGCGAACCTTTGATTCTGTGAAAGGGGTGACCCAGTCAGATCCGCCTGTCGGTGAAAACTTTGTACGTGAATGCCAGTGGGAGCCTAGCGTTGAGTTTGAAATTCCAAAAGATTGGTTGAGCGGTGTCTACCTTGGCAAGATGACAGCGAAAGACAGCGGCATACAGAGTTACGTCATTTTTATTGTTCGAGATGATCGTCCGTGTGACTTGTTGTTTCAGTGCAGCGACCTGACATGGTCTGCTTACAACAGATGGCCTGCCGACTATTCAATCTACACAGAGCATAAAGACTGGAAGAGTATTGGTGCACCGAGTGGCATGGTCAGCTTTGATCGTCCCTACGGTTTGTTTACTCATCCCGTAAACAAAATTAAGACGTCAGGTGGCAGTGGTGAGTATCTCCCATGGGAATTCCCAATGTCATACTGGCTTGAGCAGCACGGGTATGACGTGTCCTATATTTCAAACGTTGATACGCATGCTGATCCGGCAGGCCTGCTCCGTGCTAAAGGTTTTATTTCAGTAGGGCATGATGAGTATTGGAGTCAGCAGATGTATCAGAATGCCATCAAGGCTCGAGATGCTGGCGTGAGCCTGGCATTTTTTGGTGGCAACTCTGTGCTCTGTGTTGTGCCAATGGAGCCTTCCAGTTCGGGTGTCCCGAATCGCTGTATCAGGCGAGAGGGCTGGTTCCTGCCGATGCCGGAAAATATGTCGGAGTCCGCAAGGAAAATGCGAATTAAGCGAGTGCTGAATGAATCAGATTTTGAGTTGAACATGGGGCCTGATGGGGCACTACTCATGGGCGGAAGGCTCGACTCTGAAAATGGACGCGGCATGGGTGTTGGTGACTGGACCTGTGCGATCCCGGATCACTGGCTGTTTGCGGGAACCGGAATGAAGAAAGGTGACTCGATTAAGAATCTTTTAGGTTGGGAATGGCACGGCGCTCCCGCGATGAGTCTGCCAGGTATGCAGGTGGTTGCCGAGGGAGATGCAACGATCAATCAGAAAAAGGTTGGGCATTATACGGCGACCGTTTACGATGGCCCAAGAGATAATGTTGTGTTCAATGCCGCAACCATCTGGTGGGCGAATGGACTCTCAAGTCCACCAGGGCACAAGAATCCGAGTCGGCATGGTGTCGCGCAAAAGGGGCCCGATGAGCGGGTTCAGCAAATCACCCACAACCTGTTCAAACGCATGATTTCCTAAGATTGGATCGTCTTGGTGCCAAAGAAGAAAAGAAAAGACGTCCGTAGATCCTGGGTGATTCTTTCTCAATGGATGCGATTACGATCTGTCTTCTGTCTTGCTCGATTCGTGGGTGGGTTGCCGAAGGGTACGATTGCTGCGGTCGCCACTTTTGTCGTGTCATCTGTGTCTCTAAGTGTCAATGGGATGGAAGAGGTCACGATCGAGCCGCACAGGTTCACAATTCAAGATGGATATGAGATCGTTCAAGTTGCTGCACCACCATTGGTGAAACGACCAATGCATATGTGCTTTGACAATGAGGGTGTGCTGTACGTCACGGATAGTTCTGGCAATACCGATAAAGCCCCCGTGCAATTGAAAGACCCTCAGCACCGGGTACTACGATTAGTTGATCGTGATGGTGATGGAATCTTCGATGAGTCCACGGTGTTTGCCGATAGCCTGCCGCTTCCTGAAGGCATACTTGTGCATGATGGTTCAGTGTATGTCGGTGCACCACCTCACATTTGGAAACTTCATGATTCCACTGGGGACCATGTCGCGGACGAACGGTCTGTATGGTTTGATGGCGGTTCGATTGAAAATTGTGGAAACGATATGCACGGGCCCTATTATGGGACTGACGGTTTTTTCTACTGGTGTAAGGGTGCGTTTGCTCCACAGCAGCATCAGCTCACCAACGGGAGAACGCGGACCTCGCGTGCAGCCCATATCTATCGCGCACTCCCTGATGGGAGTCAGCTGGAGCGAGTGATTACAGGCGGGATGAATAACCCCGTCGGCCTCGCGTTCAGTGATACTGGTGAGCGGTTTTTGAGTGGAACCTTTTTCGATCTTTCAGCACCCGGGAGACGAGATGGAGTTCTGCACGCCGTTTATGGAGGGGTGTACGGCCGGAAGAATCCACGTGTGCTCGCACCACATCCTGTCACAGGTGACCTGCTTCCTGTGCTATCGCACCTTGGGCCAGCAGCTCCATCAGGGATTGTCATGCCGCAGAACGCTGCTACGGGGTTGCGTGGCGACCTGATCTGCACAGAGTTCAATACTCGACGTCTTTCCAGGCATCAACTTTCCCATGCCGGTTCATCCTTTGAGTCGAAAGTAAACACGTTTCTTGAAAGTGATCAGACAGACTTTCATCCAACAGACGTCATTGAAGATGCTGACGGCAGTTTGCTTGTGGCCGATACCGGCAGTTGGTACAAGATCTGTTGTCCGACGTCCAAGATCGCCAAGCCAGATATTCTTGGTGCAATCTATCGAGTGCAAAAGAAGGATGTGGCTCAAATCGATGATCCTCGCGGCCTTGCACTCGACTGGCAGAACCCCGAGGTTGAATGGTTGTCAGACGAACGCCCGGCCGTTGTCACACGTGCCGTCGAGTGCTTGGCAGCTGAAGAAAATATTGAGTTGTTGTGTTTGTCACCTGCACGAGTTTCAGCCATTTGGACGTTGCACAGAATTCCTGGTCGTTACGCACGTGATGTTGTTCGGCAATTTATTAAGTCGTCAGACCCGGAAGTGCGAGTGGCTGCGATCCAAAGCGTGGCGCTCTGGCGAGACAAGGATGCCGTGACAGTCCTGATTGATGTGCTCTCCAAAGTTGATGATCCACACGTTCAGCGTGTGGCAGCGATGGCACTTGGCAGAATCGGGCAGGCTCACGCAACAGTGCCGCTGCTGGAGTGCTACTCAACCGAGATGGACCCCTTTTTGAAGCACGCTATCACGTATGCGATCTATGAGATTGGTGAACGAAACAGTTTGCCAAAAAAACATCCAGTGACGAAGTGTGTGCAACGCATGTTGAAACTCGACAGGACGACTACCCGCTCTGCGAAGTATCCTGAAATCGAATTTATAAAAGCTGATAAGCCGGGCTCCGAGACGGCCGCAAGACAAAAAGAACAACTCGATACATTGGCAGTGTTTCTGCCTCAGGGAGATGCGCAGCGGGGTGAAAAGCTATTCCACAATCGTGAGAAAGCGAAATGCGTAACGTGCCATCTGAAGGGTGCAGCAGGGGTCAGGCTTGGCCCTGACTTGACGAGAATTGGTGCCATTCGAAGTGAGCGTGATCTCTTGGAAGCAATTGTGCTTCCAAGTGCATCGATTGCCCGGTACCACGAGACTGTGAATGTAGTAACAAATGATGGCAAGGTCGTTTCGGGGCTACTCGTCAAAGAGAATACAAACACAATGTTTCTTGCATCAGCAGAGGGTGCCATGCAGGCAGTTGCGTACACAGAGATAGATCGCGCGAGCTACTCGAATGTTTCATTGATGCCTGAGGGATATGAGAAAGTTCTGACACCTAATGAGATTGCAGACCTCGTGGCGTACTTGAAAGCAGATGTTTCAAGGCTTGCTGGTTCCAGTCAACCAACCGGCGAATGAAAGTGACTTTTTATGTTTTGGCACAGAATCATCAAGCTCCGGAAATTTTTAAAACAGATTGGTTTTCTGACATTGGTCATATGCGTGGCAGATGTGTCTGTGTACGGAGGCACTTCGCAGAAGTCAACAAAACCAAATGTGCTGTTTATCGCTATTGACGACTTGAACGACTGGACTGGCATGCTCGAGGGGAATGCTCAGGCTCGCACTCCTCATATGGACACGCTCGCCTCAAAAGGCATTGTTTTTACGAATGCCCACTGTGCAGCCCCATGTTGTGGTCCATCACGAGCTGCCATTATGAGTGGAATCAGGCCGTCGACTTCGGGGAACTATATTAATAAGAGTTCTTTAACCCATAATCCAATTCTGAATAACGCAGTGCTTCTGCCCGAGTTCTTTCAGCAGCACGGATACTACGTAACTGGGGCAGGCAAACTCTTTCATGGCTACCACTTTAATCACGAAGTAAAGGGCCGAGGCTTTGATGAGTACTATCCAAGCAAAACACAGGATCTGCCATCATTCGAAGGACTTAAATTTTCATCGAAACTTCCCTTGGGTGGGTGGGCGAGAACAGCTGACTGGGGGCCTCTCCGTCCAGATGTCACTGTGGATGACCATCCTGATGGTAAGACAGCAAATTGGGTAGAAGGAAAATTACTCAAGGGTCAGTTGGAGGAGCCGTTTTTTCTCGGTGCTGGCATCTTTGAGCCTCATTTGCCGAATTACGCACCGCAGAAGTACTTTGATCAATTCCCCTTGGAGGACATCAAGCTCCCAGATGGTTTCCTCGAAAATGATCTCAATGATGTGCCGGCAGCCCATGCAAAAATGGCACACAATCCGTGGCTTAAAAGAATTCGGGCAACAGGCCAATGGAAGCGAGCCATTCAGGCGTACCTTGCATGCACGACAATGGTTGATGACCTCGTTGGTCAGATTGTTGAGGCACTCGAAAAGTCCAAGTATGCCGACAACACCATTATCGTATTGTGGAGTGACCATGGATTTCATCATGGTGAAAAAGGCCGCTGGGGAAAATATTCTCTGTGGGAAAGAGCGACCCGGGTTAATTGCATTTGGGTTGTTCCTGGCGTGACCAAGGCGGGGTCGGTTTGTAGTAAGCCGGTCAACCTGCTTGATATGTATCCGACCCTGGCTTCGTTGGCCGGCTGCAAGCCACCTGCGAAACAACTTGAAGGGAATGACCTTTCAGTATTAATGAAAGATCCCGAGGCTCCGTGGGATGAGGCAACAGTTACCACGTTTGGCTATAAGAACTATGGCGTTCGGTCAGGTCGATATCGGTACATCGTCTACGAAGATGGTTCGGAAGAGTTGTATGATCACACCAACGACAAATGGGAGTGGGAGAACCTCGCAGGGAATCCGCAGTTTGCTACTGTCAAAAAGGATATGCGGAAATGGATTCCTGTTCACCATGAGCCACCGGGTGCCACGTACAAACCTCCGAAACGGCAGTGGTGATGGTAGGTGTAAAATTTTGAGGTGATGTGACATGGGCTACTAAGAAGCAAAAGATGTATCTGTCTGTCATGTAAGCATTAGGTCAGATATACGGCCTTTAATTGGAGTGAAGAATGAAGAGTGTTGTAAGAACAAATCAAATGTCATTTTTGAGTGTGCTCATTCTGGTTGGAACAACCCTTTTTGGTATGCAGTGCTCTGCTGCCGCACCGAATATTCTCTTCATTGTTTCAGATGATCATGGCTGGGGAGACTTGCCGTCTAACTGGGTTAATACCGAGGTGCGGCTTCCAACTTTGGATGCTCTGGCACGTAGTGGCGTGCGGTTTCCGAATTACCACACTGTTCCGCTTTGTGGTCCTTCTCGGGCATGCATGTTTACCGGACAGTATTCAACTGAAAACGGTATGTGGCGTGGCCCCGGTAGTCAGCCGCTCGGGTCTCCCGGGTACCGGGGAATTAAGCGCGATGTGAAGATGCTCTCTGAGTATCTTTCTGAGGCCGGTTATGCAACGGGCGCCTTTGGGAAATGGCATCTTGGTTCTCTTGAGGGCGAAGTTCCGAATGATCGTGGGTTCGATGAGTTTCATGGTTTTCTGGGTGGGGCGCACCCATATTGGATTGCTGGATCTCGTTCCAAAATCATGCACAATCGTGAAAACGATCCTCTCGCAAAGGGGCATGCTACCGAGTTGTTCACCCAATGGGCAGAAGACTTCATTCGAGAGAATGCCGGTAAAGAATCTCCTTTCTTCTGTTATCTGGCCTACAACGCGGTGCATGGCCCACTCCGCGTTGAGAAGTCAAAACCAGCCTCGGCACCAGAGGCCTGGGTGAAAAAAGCTCTTGATCGTGGAGTGAGTTTTCTTCGGAGTGACTATGTTGCGATTCTCGAACACATGGATCACAACATTGGTCAACTGGTCAGTGTGTTAGATGAGCTTGGTGTAGCCGAAAATACGCTTATCGTCTTCGTCAGTGATAACGGTGGCTGCACCATGGAGGAAGGTGCTGCCGGCGGAAGGTTTCCTGGCAACAATGGTCCACTACGGGGAGGGAAAGCCACAACCTATCAGGGTGGGCTCAATGTTCCTTTTCTTGTGAATTGGAAAGGCAAACTTCCTCAGAGCGGCCTCGTGTCTGATAGTCACGTAATGCACTGCGATATCTTTTCTTCATTATTGGATGCGGCTGGTCTCTCTGTTCCTGAAAGCAATGGAAAGAATCCCCTTCGAGGGATGTCTCTTTTACCTCACATGCTTTCAGATGGAAAAACGTCAGTTCCAGAGCGGACTATGATTTTTGAACTATGGGGGAATATTGGTGTTCGAAGGGGCGACTATAAGTTGTGGGCCAGTGTAGGACGAGATTATTCTCCAGATTGGGATGCTCTGGCGGCTGAAATTTCTCAAAAAGATCTCGAGCTCTTTGATCTTCAGCGTGATGTTGCTGAAACGAATGACCTGCGGACAGAACACCCTGAGATGTATGCATCACTGAAGGCCGAGGTACTCGAACATTTGTCCGGCATTAACGCAGACTATCCTTTAGTTGTTTTGTCAGATGTCAAAAACAAGGCGATGCCAAGGCAACAAAAGCGGTTAAAGACTATCCCGCCGAAGGAAAGGTCGCCAGAAAAATTTCTCCAGGCCCGTGATCGCAACAGTGATGGTGAAATCACACTTGAGGAATTCATTGGCAACCCTGATGGACGGAATGTTGCAGCACTGACCAAACGCTTCCAGCAATTCGATGCGGATGGCGATGGTGCACTTGGTATTGATGAATTAAAGAACAACTAGAACGACTTGGTTGGAGTAGGTAGGCAGCATGCGGTCGCATCAATTTTTTGTCACAGTTGTGATGGCTTGGAGTTGTGGTTTCTGTTCCATTGGCCTTGGCCAGGAAGGTGCCTTGCCAGTAA
>CAJQGO010000344.1 GCA_905477565.1 uncultured Planctomycetota bacterium | reverse complement strand
CTCAATTGCCGATACCGACCGCATGCCGGAACCGGTCACAAGACTTATTGCGAGACCTTTTTTCCCCGCACGGCCAGTTCGCCCGATTCGGTGCACATAGTCCTCGGGATCTTTCGGCAGGTCATAGTTGACAACTACACCGAGTTCATTCACGTCGATCCCACGAGCTGCTACGTCAGTTGCCACAAGATAATGGAAACGAGATTTTCTGAAGTTGGCCATCACGCGTTCTCGTTGAGCTTGCGCCATGCCACCATGCAATCGATCAACAACACAATTATTACTCGCTAAGTCTTCGGCTAGTTTTTCGACCATCTGCTGGGTATTGCAAAAGATGACACCGCTTTGCGCGTCGTAGTACCGAAGGATACGGAGCAAAGCATCAAACTTCATCTGATGTCTGACCTTAAAACCCTTTTCGGTAACCAGTGGTGCTTCTTGGCCAGAATCCTGTTGAACGGTTATGTATCTGGGCTGGGTTGAAAACTCTTCCACCAAGGCTTTAATTGACCGGCTTATCGTGGCAGAGAAAAATATTGTCTGCCGTTCCGTGGAAGCCTTTCGAAGGATTTTTTCAACATCATCGCGGAAGCCCATATCCAGCATTCGATCTGCTTCATCAAGCACCAGCGTCTCAATCGTCGAGAGATCAATGGTTGACTGTTCAATATGGTCAAGTAGACGTCCGGGGGTCGCAATAATAATCTGTGCTCCGCCTCGAATATCACGAAGCTGATCCCGAAATGACACGCCACCAAAAATAACGGCCGTCTTCAGCTTTTTCTTATATTTGCCAAATTTCTGAACTTCGTTCCCTACCTGCTTCGCAAGTTCCCGAGTTGGAGTCAGAATGAGAGCCTGAGGTTTTCTTTGTTTTGTGCTGATCTTTTCCACAATTGGAATACAAAACGCAGCTGTCTTACCGGAACCTGTTTGAGATTGTCCAACGACATCAATCCCTTTCTGGATGACTGGTATAGCGGCATCTTGAATAGGGGAAGGCGACTCAAAACCGAGGTGCTGCACAGAGGCAAGCATTTCTGGTGACAAATTAAGTTTTTGGAATCCCACGGCGTTGGAATCAACGGAGGGAGCGTCTGAGTCGGCCTGAATTGTTTCGGTCATGTACGTACTTTCGTTATGTGAATAACCCAGAGACGCTTCCGGGGTCATAACGAAAGGGGTAGACAAACCCGCCGGAGAATGAAGGCGGGCGGTGCAGTTCCATCGTGGGAGCTACAAATTAGAGGACTTCATCTCAAACCATCAGATTTCTACAGTACATCAACTCAACGGAGAACACAAACGGCTCGGTGTTTTGTTTAGAAATTAATTGTGCCCTGAGCAATCACTCTCGGCACAACCGGAAGACTTGCCCATGTAAGTTGTTGAAACAACAGTCTGCAAAAGTGTGCCGCGGCTGTGAAAAAGGCTGTTTCCAATAAAAAAGCACAGTCGCAACCGGTGAGAATGTAAGAATTGCCGGTTTGGGGTATTCTCTCTTCTGGCGATGCGATCGTGCACTAAAGGTACGGATACTCCGGGGAATGAACAAGATGGTGCCAATGCTGTGGCTTCGGATTGGAGTTCACAGCGTTCCTTTAGGGCCTATGCCGCAATATTTTATCTCTCGAATAAACACATTTCCGTCGTTACAAGGGAACACTCATGAACACAAGCCGGCGAACGTTCCTTAACAGCCTCACTGCCGTTTCTGCTGCTGCATGCACGCAACATGTCGTACTGAGTGCGGAGCCTCTTGGCGTTGACCGAACAACAGCACCGATTTCAGGTACAGACCCGCTGGCTCAAAAAAAGGTTCTTTTTTTTTCATGTAAGTATGGAATGATCAAAGATCAGGGTCTTGAAAAGCGCCTCGAATTGTCACGTACAGCTGGGTATGATGGCGTTGATTTTGATGATGCCGCAAGCGTCACTCCAGATGAGCTACGACGAGCAGTCGAATCAACGGGCGTTTTTGTGCACAACGTGATTAATCACGCTCACTGGAAACAGCGGCTTACCAGCCCAGACAAAAAAGAGCGTGAGACTGCTGTCTCGAATTTGAAACACTGCATGGAAGTGTCACACGCAGCTGGCGGAAGTGCCGTCCTGATTGTCTTGGGACGCGCAACCGATGGACCTGACGCTGGAAAACGTGCTCGAGAAGAAATTCAGCAACTTCTTCCTGTGGCAGCAAAACTAGGGCAACGAATATTAATCGAGAATGTTTGGAATGAAATGTTCTATGACGCAAACGGACCTCGCAATCAGTCGGCCCAACCATTTGCAGACTATATAGATAGTTTTCAAAGCCCGTGGGTGGGCGCCTATTTCGATCTTGGGAATCATGCGCGTTACGGCGATGTTGCCACATGGGTTCGCCAGCTAGGACCGCGGATTGTCAAACTTGATATAAAAGGGTATTCGAATGAGAAGGCCGACCTGAGTGGCGTGCGAAAAGGATTTGTCGATATCACTGATGGTGATATCGATTGGGGATCCGTCCGCGATGCGTTGCGCGAGATCCAGTTTACGGGTTGGGTGGCTGCGGAAGTAGGCGGGGGTGATCTTTCTCGTCTTCAAAATGTCCTCAAGCAAATGAAACAGGCGCTCCTTGGGTAGGGCGGTAATAAACTTCACCAGAAAGAATCTCTCATGAATAAAATTGACCTTGAGAAACACAATCGACGCGGCTTTATGTCAACAACAGCCGTTGCCTCACTTGCCGCCTCGACAATGGTTCACTCTGCAACCGCCGCCAAGGCAGATCCGCGTCCGCTACGCCTTGCCGTGATTGGCTGTGGAGGCCGCGGTACAGGTGCAATTAATGACTCTCTC
>CAJQGO010000343.1 GCA_905477565.1 uncultured Planctomycetota bacterium | reverse complement strand
GTCCGTTTTGGTGATCCTGAATGCCAGGCTCTTTGCATCCGCCTTGAATCGAGCCTCCTTGAACTCATTGACGCGGCCGTTGATCGGCGTCTCAATGAGATAGCCTCACCAACTTGGAAATCCGGGGCGAGTGTTACCGTCGTCATGGCCTCGGAGGACTATCCCGACACTGTTGAAAAGGGACACGCAATCCGTGGGCTTAGTCAAGCTGACGAACTGGAAAATGTTGTTGTGTTCCATGCTGCAACAACAACAAGCCCAGACGATCCGGAAACAGTACTCACCACTGGTGGCCGGGTTCTGGGAGTAACCGCTCATGCTGAATCTCTGGCACGTGCAAAACTCAGAGCGTACGAGGGCGTCAAAGAAATCCGCTGGCGAGGCGCATGGTGCCGCAAGGACATCGCTGACAAAGGCTTACGGCACGAACAAGAACAAGCTGCCACTGAATCCACTGATTCGAGCTCACAACCTTCAGAAGGCACGGCATGAGACTGGGCGTTGCAATTGTCGGCCTCGGAGATCGCTGGGAAGGGCAATACCTTCCAGCGATTCGATCGCTTGCTGATCGGTTTGAAGTTCGAGCAGTTTGTGAGCAAGTATCACTTCGGGCTGCTCGTGCAGCGTCTGAACTTCATGCCGAAGCAGTTGATGGCTTCAGAGTCATGACTGGCCGCGAAGATGTCGATGCGGTTCTCTGTCTTGGTGACCAGTGGTACGGAGCCGCTCCTATCATCGCTGCGTGTGACGCAGGAAAGGCGGTGTATTCGGCGGCTTCTCTTCCGGCCTGCCGAAGCCAATTGAGCCAACTGTTCAATCGGGTTGAGTCCTCCGGCATTGCCTTTATGGCTGAACTGGCACGAAGACACGCGCCAGCAACGGTTCGACTCAAAGAGCTTATTGCCACGCAACTCGGACGCCCCAAGATGCTTTTCTGTCACCATCGACTTCCTCAGCCATCGGATTCGTGCAAGCGATCAGTACGTACCGCAGGCAGTGACAGCTGGGATCTTCTCGAGATGGTCGATTGGTGCCGTTATGTTGTGAACAGGGAACCAACAAGTGTGGTTTCAGTTCACCATACCAGTCGCTGTCAGGATCAACTCTCTGATTATCAGATGATGAGCCTAGACTTTCCCAGCGATGAAGATTCCACGACCAGTACCTTGGCCCAGATAAGTTATGGCCAATACATCCCTTCCACGTGGCAGGAAGCTGTCGCTTTTCGGCCACCAGCTGCGTTGCAAGTTGCGTGCGAGCATGGAATCGCATTTATCGACCCACCGACAAACCTTGTCTGGTTTGATGAAGCCGGAAGACACCAGGAGTCACTGGAAAATGAACGACCCGTCGACGAATCAATGCTGCTTCAATTCCATCGATCGACAATGAGTCTCATTCGCCGAATGGGGAGCCTCCAGGATATTACGCGAGCCCTCGAGATTGTTGACGCGGCTGCCCGAAGTCAGAAAACAGGACATCGTGTTTCGACAGCGACCGGGTAAACTGCCTCAGCCTTGCTCCGGCGAATCGAGGGCAGCAACTACCAAGTCACCAACTTCGCTTGTACTGAAACCCATGCGTCCGGCAGCCTGGCTCTGCATTTTCGTACCCGTGACTGAAGCAACGGCCCGATCAATTCGTGCAGCTGATTGGGGCTGACCAGAGTGCTCAAGGAGCATGGCCATCGCATTGATGGCCGCAATTGGATTGATTTTATTCGTGCCCGTGTACTTCGGTGCACTCCCACCCATCGGCTCAAACATACTCACTCCACCGTCGTCTGGATTGAGGTTTCCGCCAGCTGCCACGCCCATTCCACCCTGAAGGATACCGCCCAGATCAGTGATGATGTCCCCAAACATATTCGTGGTCACAATAACATCGTAAGCATCAGGGTTTTTTACCATCCACATACAACAGGCATCGACATGGTTGTAGTCTGTATTGACATCCGGATAATCTTTCGCAACCTCTTGAAACGTGCGCCACCAGAGATCGTGACCAAACGTTAATACATTTGTTTTCGCGACAAGCGTTAACGTCTTCTTGGGACTATTCCTACGACGGGTGTACTCAAAAGCCCAGCGAATACATCGCTCACAACCCTTTCGCGTGTACACCGCTTGTTGCACAGCAACTTCGTCTGCAGTCCCCTTCTTCAAATATCCACCAACACCGCAGTAGAGGTCTTCGGTATTTTCTCGGACTACCACAAAGTCGATGTCGTCAGGCCCACGGCCCGCAAGTGGTGTTTCGACTCCAGGCAAAAGTTTCACCGGACGCAAATTGATGTATTGATCCAACTTGAACCGCAACTCAAGGAGCAGGCCTTTCTCAAGAACACCCGGCGCAACATCCGGATGCCCAATTGCCCCAAGAAAAACAGCGTCCTTTGATCGCAGCAGATCGAAGCCGCCCTCAGGGATTATTTCACCAGTTCGCAAATACCGATCGCCACCCCAATCAAGTGATTCGACAGTGAATTCAAAGCCATCCAAACGGGCAACTGCATCGAGAACTTTAATGGCCTCCGATGTTACTTCAGGGCCAGTTCCATCTCCGGCGATGGTTGCGATGGAAAGCGTAGCGGTCGTCATGAAACTTCTCCTACAGAGGCTTTGAATAACCAAAACCTACCGACCAGCCAAAGTTCCGCAAGCGTGACACAAAGTTCCTGCGAAAAAATGAATCTCGGTGACCGTACACAACGGCTTATCGGCGACTGTGCGAAAAAAGAGATCCTGCACCATCGTTAGCTGTACACAACACAAGATGTTGTATGAACGTCATCCGCTCATGCGAGAAGCACTTCGTCAACTGGGGTCAGTTGTCACTAAAAGTAAATGACTTGTTTGACTGAATCCCTAAAGGATTTTGAAGGAAACGCTGCCGACACGCATCACACAAATCAAATCGAAGTGAACGAGTGCCGTCGTCTAGAAATGCAGCAAGGTCCTGCTCCTCGAGTCTTTCGAGAAGATCATGCATGTCATCGAGGTGATCGTCACCGAGTGACTCACCCTCAGAGGAACAGCTCTCATCATTCTGGGAATCGACAGCAGGAAATACATTGATCTTCACAACGTGGCGAATACAGACCGCAGGGTCGATTGGCCTCTGACAGAAATCACAAGAATAGTGAAGCACATTTGCCTCCAGAGTCTGTCGAAATAATAAATAAAATATAACTCTGTGACGGGGACT
>CAJQGO010000342.1 GCA_905477565.1 uncultured Planctomycetota bacterium | reverse complement strand
ACAGAAAATTGGCTACGCATTACCAGTTCATGGTTTCTTGCTGTGCTACATATGATACTGAGGAACCCGAAGCGTCTCTCCATCACGGAGCGCTGATTGGTGCGCGACAATTCCTGCAACGGTCATGTTGAGTGACTGTGCAACATCTATCCACGGTTTTCTGTCCCGCAGAATAGCGTCTACAAATTCACTGGTCAGGTGACCGTGCGAGCCACCATGTGCCCCAGCAGCCATGCCAGGCGGGAGTGCGGGCCGGGCAGTTGACACACGAACGTTTTCATCTTTTTGACCATAGACTCTACCTTGCTCGCCATGAGCAGATGGCATGTCCCACGAGACGGCCATGCGGGACATACCTCCCTCAGCTGTCCGAAAGAGTCCGACCTCTGACCCAAACGGGTTTTTGTACTGATTGTTCGTGGGCTGCAGATGGGGCACAACACTTGGGGTCCCAAGTGCTGACACCTCCTTGAAACAGTGGCCGGTTACGCCAACATAAAATGCTGTCGCATGTGTTGGATACCATTGAGGTGGCAGTCCCTTGCGCCAGCCGTTTGTATCAACAGTTCGTGTTTCCGGATTGTATCCACCTAAAGGCTTACCGAAGTAGTGATAGTATTCCCCTTCCGAATACACAATCTTCCCAAGGGCTCCTGCATCATACCGACGGTGCCATGCGTAGAGATCTTTATGGAAGCATGATGTCTCAAACATCATGTAATGACGACCCGTATCTTTGACGGCCTCGAAAAGCTTATCGGCATCTTCAAGAGAGCCAAAAACTGCAGGCACCGCAGACGCCACGTGCTTGCCTCGCTTAAGCGCAGCAATCGCCAACTCTGCATGGCTTGGTGCATCCGTTGCAATATAAACTGCTTCAAGGCTGTCGTCATTGAGCATTACTTCGCAGGAGTCATACGTTGTCTCACAGCGACATGCCTTCGCCAACTCCGCGCGGCGATCGGCAATCAAATCAGTCACAGCAGCAACTTCAACATTCGGATGATCCTGAAAGCCAAATTGTGCCCCGAACTTGCACAGACCGTACCCTGCAATACCAACACGTATTTTTCGATCAGAGAAGGGTTTCCACACTCCGTTTGATTCTGCCGCTGGCTCATTCGTTTCGAATCCGGCAATCACTTTTCCAGAAGCATCTACGGGACTGTCCTCTGCGCGAAGCATCGAGGTCGACATAGCTGCCCCAGCAGCACCAAAAGCCATACCTCCTGCACTTACGCGAGCAAGAAATTTTCTTCGTGAAAGATCGGAAATTTGTTTCTCTGGCACTTTAGGCTCCAGTCGTAGCATCGTTGAGTTACGTTCCCATTTCCATTTGATGACCTACCGTTACCCACTCAAGTCAGGCTCTTGGGCAATCATCACATGAAGCACGAGTTTTCAATCTTACCCAAGCGTGCCTGCCTGAGAATCGGGCAAACACCTGATTTGCATCAAGCCTTTGCGCCGTCAATTCTTTCAAACTCGTGCACAAAAAGACCGCTACGAAGTTTCGGCTCAAACCATGTGCTTTTCGGCGGCATGATCTCGTCAGCGTCTGCAACGGCGAGAAGTTCATTTGCACTGGTCGCGTGCATGGAAAAAGCAACACCATGTTCGCCCGCACGTTTCTCTAATTCTTCACAACCACGGACACCTCCAACAAAAGCAATTCGTGAATCCGTTCGTGGATCACCAATGCCTAAGATCGGTGCAAGCACTCGGTCTTGCAGAAGAGCAACATCGAGGCTGGCAATTGGGTCGTTTCGATCTATCGATGACTCAGGGAACGTAAGGAGCCACCACTCACCAGCAACAAAAACAAGAACCTGTCCTGGCTTTCCTGGCGTCCCAGCCTGTGCCTGCTCGAGGGAACCAACAGCCCGCAACCTGCTAAGAAACTCATCCGTAGAAAGTCCGTTCAGGTCTGCTACAACACGATTGTAGGGCAGTATTCTCAATTGATCGTGAGGGAAGACAACTGCCAGAAACCGACCATATTCTTTTTCAGCACTAGCATTGGCATCCACTTGCTTGGATGCTGTTGCTGCACGCTCTGCCCCAGCAGACCGATGATGGCCATCCGCAATATAGAGCCTTTCCAGCTGTCCGAATGCCGACACATACCTCGCTGGCTCAGCCACGCACCAGCCTGTGTGCTGCACGCCATCTGGAGCGACAAAGTCAAATAGAGGTGACGACTCCATATCGGCCTCCATCATCGATTGAATGGTTGTGCCTTCGGTAGGCGCATCTCGAAAGCACAAAAAAACTGGCTCGGCATGGCTCGCGGTAGCGAGTAAGTGACGAGTCCGATCGTCCTCTTTATCTGGTCTGGTTTTCTCGTGCTTCCGAATCTCACCAGACCGATACTGCTCTGCCTCGACGCATCCAACAACACCCACTTGGGCAATATCCTCTCGTATTTGTCGATACAGATAAATGCTTGGCTGCGACTCTCGCTGAAGCACTCCGTCAGCAATCATGCCCTGCAGGTTGTCACTCGCTTTTTTATATACCTCTGGTGCATGACAGTCTGTGTCCTCCGGCAAATCAATCTCCGAGCGAACAACGTGAAGAAATGATTTTGGCTTCCCCGCTGCACGTTCCCTTGCTTCACTCGTTGAAATAACATCGTAGGGATCACTTGAGACTTCTGAGGCATCCTCGAATGTCGGTCGTAATGCAGTGAAAGGATGGATCCGTATCATGAAGTCACCTCAGGGGGTCTCGCAGTAAAAGGCTGTGAAGAATACA
>CAJQGO010000341.1 GCA_905477565.1 uncultured Planctomycetota bacterium | reverse complement strand
GGGTTTGCAATATCCAGAGGTTTTGAGACCTTCACTGATGGCTTTGGTCTGTGCACCCATGCCTCACTCGAAGCTAATCTTTTTTCAAGATCTCGAACACTTGTGAAATACGCATCAAGTCGATCTCGATCACCAACTCCTACGCGTCTCTTCAGAGACCGCGTGTCATCTGCAACAACGTCCATGATGCTGCGACCTTCGCGAGCACGATGCATTTGATGACGCCTGTCAGCTGGCGAATCTGCAATGAAAAGTTTTGTAAAAAGTCTGGAAGGAGACGACTCGGCTGGAATCATTGATCCGTTTTCGGTGTACGACGGGCTGTTACTTCCGGACAATGCCAAAACAAGTGAAGGAAATCGTGTTTCGTGGCCGAGATGTTTCGCCAATAACTGATCGACTGATACAGTGTTCCCAGATGGGATTCCTGCTGACATTGGTGCGGCAGATAGAAGACTTGATTCTGCACGATGACCACCCCCAACTCCTGGATGGGAAGTACCTGAAATGACCGTAAAATCATTTCTCAAGTCATGAAAATCTTTGAGATAGGGAGAAGGCTGGTATTCACGACCCGTTTGGGTCGGATTCAAATTATCTGCCAGCAATCCCAATCCAAGGGTCATAGCGACGAACCGCTTCGGCAAATTTTTTGTGGAAGCAGCAAACGTTGAGTCCATTGCCGAAAGCCATGGCATCGCCATCGAAACGCCCGCACCCTTGAGAAGTGTGCGTCGATGAAGCTTCTGCTGGAAATCGAAATGGGCCTGCAATGTCACCTTCATTCTCCTGTTCACTACTGATCTAATGATTACTGTTCTAAATTATTGATTTGGGGACAAACGGCTGTTCAAGATGTTCCTGGTCGAAAACTACATAACTGTTCATGTCCTCTTCTGATGACATGTTACGCCTGTCACGGATTTAAGTGACCTTTACCCTTATTTTTCAACAAAAAGCGGGCTCGTGACGACTGCTTTTAGAAGGGATCGAAATCCGTACTCTGATTCACGAGCGGTTGTAACAATCTGATCGATTGCCTGACGATCTGAAAAAGACAGTTCGGCACCGGTTCCGTATACAATGAGGTGCGACGCCAGTCCCCGGGCTATCTTCTCGGGCTGGGAGGCGAGAACTCGTTTAAGATCATTGATATTGGAAAAATTTTGTCCGTCTGGCAACTGACCACTGGAATCAACCTCTGCACCGAGTTTGGTTCTTCCTTTTGTTACAGCAAAATAACGGCTCCTCCATTGACCCGCCGGATCGAATGACTCAAGCGCAAAGCCAAAGGGATCCATCTGGCGATGACAACTTGCGCATGACTCATCATTGCTATGCTTCGCAAGTTGCTCTCGTATAGTCGCCGCTCCGCGAATATCCGGCTCAATGGAAGGCACGCCATCGGGTGGAGGCGGGATCTTCATACCTAAGATCCGCTCGGCTATCCATGCACCTCGAACAACCGGTGATGTTGTACTGCCGTTCGCGGTCACCTTAAGGATCGCCCCCTGCGTTAGTAAGCCACCACGATGAGAGCCTTCCGAGACATCTACTTTTTGCATTCCTTGATCTACGTCTTGCTCGACTTTGTAGTATCGGGAGAGTCGGCTGTTGAGATAGGTGTAGTCTGCTGCTACGAGGTTCTTAACTGGACGATTTTCCAACACCATATCATCAAGGAATTCATGTGTCTCATCAAGCATCGCCATCCGAACAATAGGATCATAGTTGCGATATAGTTTTCGATCCGGCTGAGTAAAATCGAGTTGATCAAGATCGAGCCATTCGGCTGAAAAGTCTTTGACAAACTGTTTGGAGGGGCACTCTCTTCCAACATCACACGCTTCAGGTTCATCCCCTACACCCAGCAGACGATCTACTTGATGTCGACGTACACTCGCATTACTCAACTGGTTTGTTTCAGCAAGTGTTCGAAGCGTACCATCGGGCGGACCTCCGGTCAGGAAGTAGCTCAGACGGCTGGCAATCTCATAGTCATTGAGCGGCCCAGGTTGCTCTTTGAGATATAAAAATTCTGGGCTACAAAGAATTGTGCGATACCCCGCCCGCAGCGACTCAACAAAGGATCGACCTTCAGAAAGCATCTTCGACGCAAGGCTCACTGCATTTACAATATTCTCTTGCTCTACCTTTCGCCGGAAGGCTCGCTTCGCAAACGAATGAATCAACTCACCAAGTACTTGACGAGGTTTCTTCGGCAGAGGCTCAAATCGATTGTGTGACTTTTCTTCGAGCTTTACCGATCCAAACAGCCTCTGCTGCACGTCTTTGACCGTATACCGGTGGACCTGCCTCATGCTTATTTCATCGATACCAACACCAGGAACTTTTTGCGGTTCTCCTTCACCAACGCCAACCTGACCGCCACGAAAACGGGCTTGCTTTATGGTGCTATCTTGAGGCCGGATTTCGAGCATATGCCCTTCCGGTAACCATGTTTCCAACTCCACGACTGTTGGAGTTTCGCTGACCTCAAAGGCTTTTACTGCCGTGAGAATAGGGGCGGTAGAAATACATGGCCCGGAGTGGATCGCCGTCCAGATGCCATCTGTTTCAGGGACATTTTTTCCAGAGCACGAAACACGAAATCGATACCAACCATCAGTTGGCGCAGTCGTAGCTGGAATACGACCGTAATAAGCCATTGTTGAAGACCAGACAACAGCCTGCCCTTTCAGCATCTCAGGTTCACGACAACGTCTTCTTGGATTTGAGCGTGCGATAGCTTGTGGCTGGAGGTCTCTATGACATGCATCGACCGGATTCAGTGCACGATGGAAGGCTTCATCAAGTGCCTCATCCACCACAGCAAGGTGCCGGCCAAGATGGTGGTGAGATATTGTTTGGTATTCAGCAACCGTTGTAAAACCACGAGGGCGCCCCTCTTCAGGCAATTTTTCAGCCAGTGGAATGTCGATCCCTAGAATTTCATGCAACGAACGCTCGACCTGCATTCGTGTCAATCGACGAGCACGTACGCGACCATAGGTACGATCCCGCTGCTTCTGATGTTTTTGCAACCACTGACTTGTTTGTGCCACAAACTCATTGCGATCTTTTACATTCGGTTGATCTGCTTCACGTGGTGGCATTTCACCTGACATGACTCGATCAATGATTCTTACCCACGGCGGATCAAGTTTTATTTCTTGAGGATCGATTCCATTTGACAAAACTTTTCGTATGTCAAAGCCTGCCTCTCCGTCAGGTCCGTCATGACAATCAATACAAGTAGTCTGCAGGAAACTCTGGATATGTACGGGAACATTTTTTCGTTTTGGACTGACTTCTGATTCCGCCTGAACAGAAAGAAACCCACCAACAACACCAAGAATGGCAATCAGTGGAATCCGTATCGATCGTGAGAGGGGAACACTTATCCTGTTTTTCATGCTTTTAGTTCAAATGGGCAGGCGATCATCTTTAGACAACTATTATATTCGCTCAAAGAATATGTCCGT
>CAJQGO010000340.1 GCA_905477565.1 uncultured Planctomycetota bacterium | reverse complement strand
AACGCAGCGTCTGCCATGATCTGGTACCCCTCCCACTCTTTGGTGATTGTCCAGCCTGGTCGTACTTCGTGCAGAACCATTTGGTGCAGTCGCTTCTCTGGCGCGATGACATACGGTCGAAAGCCAGCTTCTTGGAGTCGAAAGTATGGGTAAAGCGTGTCTACTGTTTCTGAAGCATCGCCAATAACAAGTAGAACGTCACCATTCATTTTCCCGGTATCAGGGGTAGCGGACATGGTTTCTTTCAGTAGTAACTAGTTTGATGTATTTGGGAAGACTTTGTGTCATCTTTCGGGCAGTTGCGATAACGGGAATAGCTTTTTGGGAAGATCTGATTCTCACAGTCTTTCTTCAAGAGCCAGTATACTTTTTCCTAAAGGTAGTTTGATAGCGGCCTTGTTGAAGCCTCAATAGTATATTTCCATCTTGTGCTAGAGCCAGCTTGTTGTAAGAGGTTCTGATGTATGCAATGGTATCAACAGTATTTCGGATCAATGTTGAATTGTGTTTATTGATAAAAAGGTAGTCCGTGTAAGAGACTTCGTAAGGAAGAGGAATGCGAGCATGAGATCACTGTCTTTTTTTCGATGCATCCTCGTTTACACGGTACTGCTTGGGGTAAGTAATGCACCAGCTGAAACGTTGGATGCGAATTTGAATACCCTGCGATCAGTTGGAAAGGAGGGGTTTGGTAATTCAGCAGCCACTGTCGCTTGGCAGGAAGTAGCTGCTTGTAGCGCCAGATCAATCCCGGCAATTCTTTCATCGATCGACGGCAACAGTCCGCTATCAGCAAATTGGATTCGTGCAGCCGTCGATGCGATCGCCAGCCGTCACAAAACACTACCGTTGAATGATCTGGAGGTTTTTCTGGCTGATGTGCAGCATGACCCGAGAGCACGACGGCTTGCCTGGGAGTTAATTCAGGACCGGGCACCCAATCGCGCAGAGAAAATTATTCGGGGTATGCTCGATGATCCTAGTGTCGAACTTAGGTATGACGCCATTGATCGACTGATTCGGGAAGCAGACAGAGAAAAAGGATCTCCTGCTGCTACTGAGTTACTACGAGAAGCACTTAGTGCCGCTAGAGATGTCAGTCAGGTCAAAAAAATTACTTCTGATTTGCAAAAAATTGGAGACAAAATTGACTTGCAGCAGCACTTCGGATTTTTATCCAGCTGGTATGTGGTTGGTCCCTTTGATAATTCTGGTGGACACGGTTTCACCAAAGTTTATCCACCTGAGCAAAGTGTGGACATCCAAGCCACGTATGACGGCAAGGACGGGCCGGTTTCATGGCATCAATTTCTTACTGCCGATCCATATGGAATGGTTGATATCAACAAGGCTATTCCTGGTCCCGGTGATGGCCTTAAAGAAGTTGTTGCGTATGCGTTTACAACCATCACGTTCCCTGCGGAACAAGTCGCTGAAGTACGGCTAGGTTGTAAAAATGCATGGAAGATATGGGTGAACGGAAGCCTTCTTTTTGAGCGTGATGAATATCATCGGGGTATGCGGATCGACCAGTATCAGCTTCCCCTAAAATTGAAGAAAGGCAGTAATGCATTGCTGCTTAAGTTATGTCAGGATGGCCAAACCAAAGATTGGACAAAGCAATGGCAGTTTCAATTAAGACTTTGCGATGCCACTGGAACGGCCATTCTCGCAGTTGATCGCCGGCAAACACCTCTTCAGGAAGAAGCCGAAGCAACTCATGGAGAATTACTCGCGCCATGACTTCAAAAATCTATGAAATGATCAGGCTTCTTTCCGTAGCAGTCTTTATGATTTTAATTGCAGGTGCTGGTGACGCACAAAGCGAGCAGCCATGGCCGTCATTTCAGGGGCCTCATGGTAGCGGTGCAACCACTGAAAAAATCCCACGATCATTAAGCGAAGAGAATATTGTGTGGGAGAAAGAACTGCCTGGCCGTGGTCTTTCTACTCCAGTAATTCATAGTAATAAAGTATTTCTTACGTGTAGTAGCGGTCCAGAACAAAACCGACTACGAGTGCTGTGTCTTGATGCAATTGATGGTCAGCTGCTTTGGGAGAGGCAGTTTTGGGCAACAGGGAGAACCGTCTGTCATGAGAAAACAAGTGTTGCTGCTCCGACACCGTGCACTGACGGCAAAAGAATCTACGCAATCTTTTCCTCGAATGATCTTGTTTGTCTCGATTTTGAAGGGAATTTAATCTGGTTGCGTGGTATTACTGCTGATTATCCCAATGTGAGTAACAGCCTGGGGATGTCGAGTTCGCTTGTTGTTACGAACGGTGTTGTTGTTGCGCAGGTTGAAAACGATAGTGAGTCGTATGTTATTGGAATCGACGCGACGACAGGTATGAACGTATGGAAGATAGGTCGTGAAAAAGCAGCAAATTGGACGAGTCCATTAATCCTTAATCCCGGAGTTGTTGAGCTCCAGTCCAAATCTGGAATTGATGCAATAAATGTGTCAGATGGCAATGTTCTGTGGCAGTACGATGCTGGTGCGAGCACGATTCCTTCTAGTTGCCGAATGGGAAATATACTGTTCGTACCATCAAAGGGCTTAACAGCATTGGCGTATGACCCAAAGGGCCAAAAACGGCCTGAGCAACTTTGGCAAAGTAGTCGGCTTTCTCCTGGAACTCCTAGCCCAGTCGTCAATGGAGAGACTGTCTTTACCATTAGTCGCGGAGATGTTCTTACAGCGGGAAACATTGAGTCAGGTGATCGTCGGTGGCAGCTTCGCCTCAAAGGGCCTTTCAGTGCGACGCCCGTGGTAAGCGGAAATACCTTGCTTGCGGTGAGTGAAACAGGCTTTGTTCAGTCGATACATTTCGATGATGAACAAGGGGAGGTGACAGGATCACTTAATCTGGAAGATCAGGTTCTTGCGTCACCTGCTGCTGCATCAGGAGGTATTTTCTTGCGAAGCAATAGTCGGCTTTGGAAACTCGCGGATGTGAACCAATAAACGTTGGTAGGTGAGAAATGTGCTGTGTACTTCATATCTAGGTGTGAACAGGTGACCTCTTCTGGGAAAGAAAGATAACGGAGACTTCTATGGAAGGAATGTGGAAAAAGATGAAAGTAAACCCATTTCACAATCTCTGTCTAAAACTGTGTATGACCGGAGGATTCTTTGTTATCGCCAGCATGACGTCGGTTGCCTTAGCCGTTTCAAATGCTTCTCCAAATATCCTGATGATTTTGACTGATGACCAAGGGTGGGGTGATGTTGCTGCATACGGAGCCAACGACCTGAAGACTCCGGCCATGGATTCACTCATTGCTTCAGGAATGAGGTTCAATAATTTCTACGCAAATTGCCCGGTGTGTTCACCAACTCGAGCAGCTCTTCTTTCGGGTATGGTGCCAGACAAGGTCGGGGTGCCGGGTGTTATTCGAACTCATCCGGAGAATAACTGGGGCTTTCTTCGTCCAGATGCAATTCTTCTTCCAAAGCCTTTAAAAGCGGTTGGATATCACACCGCAATCATTGGTAAATGGCATCTTGGGCTGGAGTCGCCATCTCGTCCGATAGACCATGGATTTGATCATTTTCATGGATTTCTCGGCGACATGATGGATGACTACTGGTCTCACACTCGTCATGAGCAGCATTACATGCGATTGAATACTGTTGATGTTCGGCCAGAGGGGCATGCAACAGATATTTTTAGTGATTGGGCCACTGAGTATATATCGTCCCGGGCTGATACAGCGCAGCCATGGTTTTGCTACCTTGCCTTCAATGCACCACATACTCCTGTGCAACCTCCTCAAGCGTATCTTGAAAAGGTTTTATCTCGTGAGCCCGGCATAGATCCAGTGCGGGCAGAACTCGTCGCATTCATTGAACATCTTGATGCAGGAAT
>CAJQGO010000339.1 GCA_905477565.1 uncultured Planctomycetota bacterium | reverse complement strand
TCGAACATCTGCCCTGGCGAATCACCTATGAAGACGCCAGCTACAAATTCAAGTCCAGATGTCACAGCATTGGTTCGCTGAAGAACTTCCAATCGTGTTGCTTCGTCGATCAGGCCGGCATATCCGGTATCCATATTTACCGCAGGGATAAGACCGGCAGCCACTGTATCCTCAAGGGTCTGCTCGAAACCAGCCCAATCAACCGAAGTGTCATTGTTATAAGGAAGAAGAATTGCAGAGATACCGGTGATTGTACGACGCGGCCGCAGGAGTATCTGGGGGTAGGGTTCTTCCTTCATCTGCTGAAACATTTCAAGTTGTACTCATTGGCGGACACATAGGTATTCGGTTTTCGTAACGTCCAGCGTCACTATTCTTGTTGTCATTACAAAACGCTGAGAATAAATGCATATGCCTAATCAATCAGGTAAATCCCAATGCCGTGAACAAAGTAAGCCTAGAGGATGCAAGCAATGACACAATTGAGTGGTGCGGAGCATCGTGTAAAATTGACTATGACCATAAGAACGTAAACGGCTGCTCTACCAGAAAATAAGTTATTTCCTGATCCCGTTACTCTTCAGGATGTTGTTTGGAAGACTGGTTTTTTGGGTCAAACTGTGATAAGTCAATGCCGTCCTTTGCTTCTTCCTCAAGTAGTTTGACTCGTAGTTCAAGGCGATCAATACGCCGCGTCATGAGAGCAGGTGATTCAGCTTGTGGTTGTTGACGTTTAGGTTTGGGAACGACTGGATAGCCCAGTTGTCGTTGCAAAGCAGCAAAAAGATAAAGTGGATCTTTGCCACGATTGGCCCAGGCAATACGGCCTTCTTTCTCACCAAATAGAACTGTATTTTTTTGGGTAGCCAAGTACTCTTCGTTCTGCGTGGCATCGTACGTGTGAAACGAAGCGCGACCCTTCTGGCGTCGTAGGAGTTCCTCACTTCGAATGTAAATCAGATCTGCGAGGTCCACTAAACCGACTTGACGCGATACCATTATGATCCAATCGGTCCAGTCGGCATTAAAAATATCATCATCGGCTGTAGCGAGGAGTCCGCGCATGTAATCGAGGCGATTTCGTGAAAGACATTCGAACCGATAGAGAAACAGTCCCTCAGGAGTCCCCCCTTCTGCGAGATAGCGTGCTTCACGTTCCAGTATTACGAGCGCAGTACGAAGATCAAATCGTCCTTCCTCGTCTTCAGCCTCGGTTATGACAAAGGTTTGAAATGCTGTGAAATAATGGTTGAGTTGCCGCATTGCAGGTGCGATTGTTCCAGTAAGTTTTAAATCGCTTACCAGATAATCAATAGCGAGAGGCAGCTTTGTTGTCGCCAGTATTTCATGCCCCAAACTTTTAAGGGCTTCTTGCGTTGCAACACCGTCGAGCATCCGTTCGCCTAGCGTTCGGAACAGGTAGGACTGTTCGATATACTCTTCTCGTGCAAGCATGGTGTGGTCCATTTTTTTTGTAGGTGATTTAGGGCAGACTGAATGCTTGGACGATCTATAGTGAAGTTGTCAGAGCCATGTAACACAGGGAGCGTGGATGATTTATCCACTCAAGAGAACGCATGTCCGACCAGTTTAGTTCAATAGATGCTGCCATCAGAGCTTTTCGAGAAGGAAAGATCGTGATTGTGGTGGATGCTGAAGATCGTGAAAATGAGGGGGACTTTATCTGTGCCGCCGAGGATGCAACACCCGAGGCTATTAACTTCATGATTACCCATGGTCGGGGTCAGGTATGTATGTCGGTTTTACCAGATGTTGCGCGTCGACTTGAATTACCCATGATGGTGGAGTCGAACTCCACACCGCTCGGTACTGCATTCACTATACCTGTCGATCACGTGTCTGCACGCACCGGCATCACTGCAGCGGAGCGGGCCGTAGCTGTTTCTTCCATTCTCAATCCTGAAAGTAGTCCTCAGGACTTTGTTCGTCCTGGACACCTGTTCCCCTTGATTGCGAAAGAGGGTGGGATTCTCAGACGTGCAGGACACACCGAGGCAACGATTGACCTGGCACGTCTTTCTGGAAAACAGCCGTCCGGTGTCCTTTGTGAAATTCTAGATACGGACGGAAATCGAGCAGATCGCAATGCGCTGCAAGCACTGGCTAAGAAACACGGCCTTGAAATTATTTCGATCGAAGAATTGATTCGCTATCGACGAACAAGGGAAAAATTGGTGGAGCGAGTTGCCGAAGCGGAACTTCCGACAAAGTGGGGGAATTTTCGAATTATGGCATACAACGTTCGCTATGAGTCTCAGCAGCCGATTGTGTTCACTATGGGTGATCTTGAGACAGCGGACGCGCCACTCGTTCGACTTCATTCGTCATGCTTCACGGGCGACTTAATTGATAGTTTGCGATGTGACTGTGGTGATCAACTTCATATGGCCTTGAAAATGATTAGTGCTGAAGGAGTTGGTGCGGTTGTATATCTTCCGCAGGAAGGTCGTGGGATAGGTCTGGTTGAAAAAATTCGT
Source organism: uncultured Planctomycetota bacterium (assembly GCA_905477565.1). Classification (GTDB taxonomy): domain Bacteria; phylum Planctomycetota; class Planctomycetia; order Pirellulales; family UBA1268; genus UBA1268. The sequence continues at coordinate 16,827 of CAJQGO010000339.1, read as the reverse complement.
GCTTATGGTTTGCAAGATGAAGGACTTGATACAGTTGAAGCAAATCATGCTCTAGGGTTTGCAGCAGACTCTCGTGATTACGGGATCGGCATTCAGTTGCTCAAAGATGTTGGGCTGTCGAAAGTTCGGCTTTTGACGAACAACCCAAAAAAGACAGATGCCTTTATTTATGGTGGGTTCGACCTCAAAGTTGTTGATCAAGTGCCAATCCAGCCCCCACCAAATCAATACAATGAGCGATACCTCGCTACAAAACGTGAGAAACTAGGTCATAACTTGCCCGGGCGATGAATGGCTTGAGTGGACGTTGACCCACCCTCGCTCTCCCCCGTAGCATCGTCATTTCAGACAAGACGAATCTTAAGCAAAGGTTTCGTAAGGAGAAGTCGGATGCAAGAAGTGGTTGGCTGTGAATCCACCGTGTCACGAGGCAATATATTGCTGGTGATGTATTGTACCCTTCTGCTGTGTTTTGTTTGCGTTGGTTGCGGTGGTTCTAAGTCAGTTCAGCAGACGCCACCCTCGGAATTAACAGCATCAGTGGAAGCGAGAAAAGAACCACTTCCGGTGACTGAGCCGCAGCCGTTAGATTCTTTTGATGTGCCAAAACTTTCTGATCTTGATGAAGAGGCCAACTGGATTGATAGGGCGGTTCGTGATGGCCTTGTTCTTTTACGTGAATCGCAGTCGAAAGAAAAAGTGCTTGGTTCAGTAGAAAGTGCACTCGCAATTTCTAACAACTCGCCGGATTCAAATGATTTAATTCTTTCTGCACTTGGTAGGCTTCCAGAAGATGGTGAAGCAGACTATTCAGCTCGTATCGATCGCCATGTTGGTGGTGACCTTGGTAGCACAAACCCAATTATGATCAGTACGTCTGCTGAGTTTGACATTCTTGGGCTTACAGGGTTTGGGTTGTTTTCGTTCGGTCGCGATCTTGAGCCATTCGCTACTAGCGAAACAGTTAAGACATGGCAGACAAGTACAGACAGAATGCTTGATAAGGTCGTTCTTCGTGACGATCTTGTTTGGAGTGATGGGCAGCCAATTACCGCTCACGATATTGCTTTTACGTTCAAGGTCATCATGGATCCACGAGTGCCGGTCCCGGCCGTCCGCAGTGGTACCGATCAGCTTCGATGGGTTGAGGCATACGACGACCAAACCCTTGTTTTCTTTCACAAAGAAGCACTTGCAACAAATGTGTGGAACATTAATTTCCCTGTGCTTCCAAAGCATATTTATGAAAAGACATGGGAAGCCGACCCGACTTTAAAAGACTCTGCAGAGCATGTTCAATTAGAGCAATCGCCAGTTTGTGGTGGTCCTTATGAAATTGTTGAGAGGAAACGAGGGCAGCAGATCGTCTTACGGCGTCGGGAGAACTGGTCGTCTATTCAGGGCAAGCAGGTTCGCGAAAGACCATATTTCAAGGAAGTGCGTTTTCGAATTATCGAAGATCCCAACACAACACTTTTGGCACTCAAAAAAGGTGAGATTCACGAGATGATCTTACAGCCTGAACAGTGGACAACGCAGACTGTCGGTAGAGAATTTTATGAACGTAATACAAAAGCAACAGCTCCAGAGTGGGTGAGTTTTCATTTCGGTTGGAATATAGAAACAATATTTTTCCGTGATCGACGCGTTCGAAGAGCAATGAGTTACGCCTTTGATCATGATGAGATGCTCGAGGAACTTTGCTACAGCCTCTACGATCCTTGCGCAGGGATTTTCTATCCAGGTGCATGGATGGCATCGACAAAAAAACTCGATCCCTATAAGCAAGACCTTGATAAAGCAGAGGCCTTGCTGGATGAGGCTGGCTGGATTGATAGAGACAATGATGGTGTTCGTGACAAAGAGATTGATGGACGAATAGTCCCATTTGAATTTTCTATCCTTGTGAATCAACAGCCATTACGAATTGCAATATGCACTTTGTTGAAAGAGAACCTCGATCAGATTGGTATACGACTCAATGTCCGGCCAGTGGAGTCAACCGTATTACAAGACCTCACTCTGAATCGCAAATTTCAGGCTTACCTTGGTGGTTGGGGTTCGGGAACAGATCCGGATACTTCTGAAAATCTTTGGAAGACTGGTGCAATGAGAAATTTTTGTAATTATTCAAATCCTGAAGTTGATCGTCTCTACGCCGAAGGAAGGCAGGAGTTTGACCGAACCAAGCGTGCAGAAAAGTACGGACGGATTCAGGAAATCCTTTATGACGATCAACCGTACACATGGTTGTACTGGCGAAATAGCTTCTATGGCTTCTCAAAAGATGTCCGTGGGTATGTTTTTTCACCACGTGGGCCGTATCACTACTCACCAGGGTTTGGCAGCCTGTGGAAGCCACAGCAGGAGTAAGTGATGGTTGCTTACTTACTTCGAAGAGTGTTACTCGGTCTTGTGACGCTCGTTGTTATTACACTCATGGTTTATGGTTTAGCGAGGTCAATGCCTGGCAATCCGTTGACTGTGCAGCTTGGTGAAAGTGATCCGAGTAGGAAGCTTAACCCTGAAGATCAACAGAGAATGCTTGAGATCTATGGGCTCGATAAGCCTTGGCCCATCGGATATGTGCAATGGATTAGTAAAGTCATTCAAGGAGATTTGGGTAGGTCAATAACGCGTAAGCAACCGGTGACGCAGCTCATTGGTGAACGGATCGGACCAACAGTCCTGATTTCGGGAACAGCGCTTTTTTTAACATGGTTTCTGGCGATACCATTGGGTCTTTATGCATCAGCCAGAGGTGGGCGAATTGATGAGCGTTTTACAGGGCTTGTTCTCTACGCTCTGTATTCTTTCCCGACATTTGTCGCTGCACTTTTTCTTCAGATCATCTTCGCAGTCTGGTTGCGGGATACACGGTGGGAGTTGCCTCTCTTTGGCATGAGTGACTTGTCGAGTGACGCTCCTTTTTACGCTCGTTGTGCAGATGTTGCATGGCATGCAATTCTGCCAATAACCTGTCAGACGTATGTTGTTCTTGCGTATAATAGTCGGTTTATCAAAGCAAATCTTGAAGAGGTAGTGAGACAAGATTTTATTCGCACGGCTCGTGCGAAAGGCGCCGGACCTTGGAGAGTTCTGGTACATCATGCCTTTCGAAACACGCTTATACCGCTGGTCACCCTTCTTGGACTGTCTCTTCCAGCACTCGTAGGTGGATCTGTCATCATTGAGCAGATTTTCACATGGCCAGGCATGGGGCGACTTTTCTTTGAAAGTATTCGGGAACGTGATTATCCAACCATCATGGGTCTTACATTGATGTTCAGTGTACTCACGCTCGTAGGCCAGCTACTTGCAGATCTTCTCTACAGCATTGTCGATCCCCGAGTGAATGTTGAATAAATGAGTCAAGAAAACTTGAGAGTGACTGAAGAGATAGATGCCGCCAATCCATCTCAAGGTTTTTGGTCAGATGCGTGGCAACGATACCGTCGCAGACCAATCGGAATGCTGGCTCTTGGTTTCGTTTTATTTCTGACATTTGTAGCTCTCTTTGCGCCCGCAATAGCAGGAACAAAACCAGTGATCTGCAGTTATAAGGGCGACCTCTATTTTCCATGTCTTGGATACTTCAATCGCAGTTGGGAATCCCCAATATTTACGAAAGACAAATTTCGTGGAACATATCCCAAGAACCTGAAGCAGAAAGATCCCGAGAGTTGGGCGGTTTGGCCACTTGTATTTCAGGATCCATATCGCCGCGTTCGAGAGAATGAATGGCCGGGTCGTCGCGAGAACCCCTCTCGGGATGAAGGACATCCCAACCGACTGAATCTATTTGGTACAGATCAATACGGTGTCGATATTTTTGCAAAAATGGTTCACGGTACCACGATTGCATTATTAGTTGGATTTGTCTCTATGGGTCTGGCCGGTTCCATTGGCGTCCTGGTCGGAGCATTGGGTGGCTATTTCGGTGGTTGGGTAGACATGATAACCAGTCGCCTTACCGAGATTGTGATGTGTATTCCAACGTTGGTATTAATACTGGCTCTCATTGCTGTTGTTGAGAAGCCGACTATCTGGAAGACCATGGCAATTATTGGTGCAACCGGTTGGACAGGAATTGCTCGGCTGACACGTGCAGAATTCCTGAGGCTTCGGCAAACGGAATTCGTCATGGCAGCACGCGCAACAGGAGCGGGCTCACTGCGAATTATGTTTCGACACATCTTGCCTAATGCCTTAGCACCTGTTTTAGTGCCAATAACATTTGGAATTGCCTCAGCAATCCTGGTAGAGGGTTCGTTATCATTTCTAGGATTCGGACCACCACCACCGACAGCGAGTTGGGGTTCAGTTTTGAACAGTGCTCGCAGCAATCTTCAGCTCTGGTGGCTGGTTGTTTTTCCGGGTGTGGGAATATTTCTTACTGTGCTGGCCTACAACCTTGTTGGTGAAGGTCTCCAGGAAGCAACAGATCCAAGGTTGCGTGAGGCAAAAAAATAATGGCAGCCCCGCTACTTGAAATAAAAGATTTAGTCACGGTCTTTCATACATCAGAGGGCAGGCTTCCTGCTGTTGATGGGGTCTCTTTATCAATAGAGCGAGGACGGACGCTCGGCTTAGTGGGTGAAAGTGGTTGCGGTAAAAGCGTGACAGCCATGTCGACATTACGGCTTGTCTCGTCCCCTGGTCGAATTGAGTCGGGATCAATTACGTTCACCACAGAGGGCGAGAGCATTGATTTGGTAACCGCGCCTGAAAAACAATTGAGAAAAGTACGAGGCGGCCGCATCGGCATGATTTTTCAGGAGCCGATGACCAGCCTCAATCCGGTTTTTACAATCGGAAACCAGATTGCCGAAGTAGTTCAGTTGCATCGCAAAGTGAGTCGTTCCGAGGCCCGGTCACGGGCCCTTGAGATGCTGCGCCTCGTTCGTGTTGCCGCCCCTGAGCAACGGCTCGATGAATATCCTCACCAGTTGTCTGGGGGTATGCGACAACGAGTGATGATTGCAATTGCTTTGGCCTGTGAACCAGATCTGATTATTGCTGACGAGCCGACAACGGCACTGGATGTAACAATTCAAGCGCAGATTCTCGATCTTCTCGATGACTTGCGGTCACGTCTCGGTACAGCGATTTTATTGATAACCCATGACCTTGGTGTTGTTGCCGAAACATGTGATGACGTTGCAGTGATGTACGCTGGTCAGATTGTTGAGCAGGCATCAGCCGTTGAGCTTTTTAGTCACCCACTTCATCCTTACACGATAGGACTCCTTCAAGCTCGGCCAAACGTTGATGCCCGAGACCGATCACCGTTGGCAACAATTCCGGGAATGGTTCCGCTGCCGCAAAACTTTCCTTCAGGTTGTCGATTTCATCCACGTTGCAGCCATGCTAGGGAACCCCAATGTAAATTAGATCCGCCAGCACTCCGGGAAATTAGTCCGGGACATTTCGTTCGCTGTCACTTTGCTGAGGAGATCAATTCGTGAGTGAACAACACCCTGAGACCGATCTGCCATTCCTGCAGGTGAAGGATTTAAAAACACACTTTCCAATTAAGAAGGGATTGTTACGTCGTCAGGTGGGTTCCGTAAAGGCAGTAGATGGGGTGACGTTTGATATTCCTAGAGGTAAAACACTCGGGCTTGTTGGTGAAAGTGGCTGTGGAAAGACCACCGTTGGCCGAAGTCTTCTACGGCTTGTAGAACCAACCGATGGTGAAGTTCTGTTTGATAATCATTCTGTTCGGAAACAGAACGCACGTGGTTTACGATCTCTGCGTCGCCGCATGCAGATTGTCTTTCAAGATCCTTACGGCTCGCTTAATCCTCGGATGAAGATACGTTCAATTCTCGAAGAGGGACTTATTCTTCATAAAATGGGTGATGAAAGTGCTCGATTAGAGCAAATGAAGCAAGCTCTTGAGCGCACAGGGCTATCTCCTGCTGTTCTAGAGCGATACCCACATGAGTTTTCAGGCGGTCAGCGGCAACGAATCGCTATAGCTCGCGCGCTTGTACTTAAACCCGAATTTCTTGTTCTTGATGAACCGGTCTCAGCTCTGGATGTTTCAATTCAGGCGCAGGTTATAAACCTCTTGAAGGAGCTCAAACAGGAACTTGGTTTGACCTATCTTTTTATCTCTCATGATCTTTCTGTGGTGGAGTATCTGGCTGATAATGTCGCTGTCATGTACCTTGGCCAGATTGTCGAGTCTGCAGAAGTGGGGCAGCTGTGTCAGCAACCACTTCATCCATATACGCTTGCACTATTTTCAGCAGTTCCCAGCGTTGAAGTGAAGAACCGTCGGCAGAGAATCGTACTTACTGGCGATGTGCCAAGTCCTTCTCGGCCCCCAGCAGGCTGCCGTTTTCATCCGCGATGCCCTCTGGCAGAAACGGTCTGCCGCGAGGTCGAGCCCCCCCAGGTCGACCTCGCAGGCCACCGCCTCCACTGCCATGTTGCCAGCCGGGAACTGGAACGCTGCGGTGGTGATGCAGCAAAAACCTCTGTAGAAATGCAGGCCGCGATTACCGCTGCGACTTCTGACTCGACCGAGCCATATTCTGCCGTCTAACAAAGAAGGTCTTTGGATCATCAATGACCCAAGGCGTGCTCCATGTCTTGCCATCATCTTGACTACAAACGTTGTAGAAAAATGTTTTTACCCACTCCGTACGATAACCGTACGGATTTTGAGTTGTGAGATGGTCATTCATAGTCAGATCATCAACGCCTTGACTAGCAAAGTAATGAACTTTTCCATCGCGTGAAAAACTCATTCCAAGCGTCCACCAGCCGAGTTCCGTTTCTGAAATCGTTGGTCCACGCATGCCTCGGCCGCGACGATCCCCCCGTACACGTAGATATGCAGAATTACTTTTCTCTTTACCGTCACCTGGTTCAAAAACAATAAACATGCCAGGCCAGTATTCTTCAACTCCAAAATCACCACGATCAGGGTGTTCTTTTCCTGTGATGATAGCGTGTGTTGTGCAACCACAGCGGAAACCAAATGACGCTCCATTGCGTTGTTCCCATTGTGCAAAGGGTGGCAAATAGACGCGAGTCACTACGCTAGGATTGTCAGCGACAGAAAGGCCGCGTCCAGCAGCTTTCGACATATTAAAAATGAGATCATCCTGCATCATTCGATAGGTGAGTCGTCCAGGAATCCCCGCTCGTAACGTTGCAATAAGCAAGCCATGCTCACTGCCCTCCAATCCTGGCGCCGGGAGTTCGACCCGCTTAACAACGTCTGGTGTGCCTCTCTTCGGTCCCTCGAACCACAGTCCATTGTTGCTCTTACCGAGAGGGCTTCGCATCCGCTTGTCTTGTTCTCGTGAGCTTTTTGGGTGGCGGTGATACCATTTCCAGTTTTCATCTTCAAAAGTATCAGTGCCATTCTTGATAAGCACACCGGTCCCTGGAAGGAGTACCGGTTTCTTAGTCACAACTGGCTTTGCCGGTGCGATGGTTTCCGTTTTGGACTGTTCTCCTGACGCAGGCGGAGCAGTGTTCTCAGATGCCAGTGTGTCTGAAAACACGCTAAGAGAGTATCCAGTGGCGACGAGGATAAGAAAGACACGGTTGATTACGAGTGTCATGCAGATATTCCTTTGAACAACGAATTCGAGTGCAGAAAAAATTGGCTGTGACGATAAAAGGAATCGTCCGGAGTCACTCGGTTTATGTGGCCAACCTTCATCAGGCGGCAGGCTTATCCACATTTGCCTGTGTCATGTCTTCACCGGATTCTACGCTGTGGGCGTGTTTTCTTTAGATTACCCAGACTAAAAGATCAGGGTGTCTCATGATTATTGGAGGTGACAGGTCTGGTGTCACAGCAACAAAAACGTCACAAACCCTCACTCCATTGAGCCAAGAATTGGACGGCTCATAAACTTTTCGAGTCGTGGGGTAAGGTGTGATTTTTAGTTCGCGTCAAAAGTCTGTAGAGCAAATTCATTCAATTATTTTCTATGCGCTGTTTGCGGGCGTCGAAGTAGCTTTCCTGGCATCTGGAGTCCTTGGAAGTCAGCCAGCTTTTGAAGAAGGACAAGCGTTTGTTCAAGGGTCTCATACACATCACCAACGTCCTGGTGAGTTGGCAGGGTCAAATGATTCAAAGACATCACTGAAACAGTTTGGAGCCGAACTGTCCCGCGTCCCAGAAGTTGTCCGTCATCAACTGATACTAAGCCACAATGAAGGTCTTGTAGTTGATAGTGTCCAGAAAGATTCTGCAGCAGACCGTATCGGCCTCAAGCCACATGACATACTTGTCCAATTCGACGAACAATACCTCCTTCTGCCGGAACAGTTTTCTTTGCTCTTGGATACATATTTACATCAGGGACGAGGCGAACATCACAAACCCCCAGAAGTCTTATTCATTCGTTCGGGTGACCGTAGAGTGATAACACTTTCACAAAATTATCAAAAGCAAATTCCCGAAAGGCAGATCCATGAGTCAGTGACAATGAGTAAGGACAGTCGCTCTCAGCACATGAATGCAACAAGTGAAACACAATCACATCAAGTAAGCGGGAGTGCAACCCCTTCAACGGACATGAGGAATTGGAATGCAACTTTGGAGCCCGTTGTGCTTCTGAGAGAAGACGCGGATTGTATCATTCGTTTGACGCAAGGTAGGGAGACTCGATTACAAGTGCATTCACTGGACGGAAAATGTATTTTTGACCAGCTTCTCATTTCTCAGGAATCCCTCCAAGCCGTACCAGAGGGTATTCGAGATCGAGTCAATACAATGCTGTACGTTCTTGAATCACATACCGAAGTGATTGATAAAAATACGAAAAGATCGGATTTTACTGAGGCTCGTACAGCACGCTTATCAACTGTAGATCTGATTGAGAAGCAGCCAGACTTGCGACCTTGAGAATATCTTGTGTGCCGATTGCGGCGAGAGTTGTTGCAAGAAAATCGAGGGCCTCTTTAAGAATTTCATCAAGTTCGTGACATGAGTTCTCAGAAAAGACAAACACTCGGTAAGAGATATTCAAAGGTCGCAATGCAGTCTCCCACGAAGGAGCAAGTTCGCTGACGGTTCTGCTTGATGCGACAATAAGCAATGGGCCACGAATGTGCAGAGCTGTGCATTGTTCAGCTAGTACATTTGAGTCAGAGCGTGGCATGAGAACGTATAGTGTCTATCCCACGGTAGGTGAGAAAATGAAGGCACGTTTTCCTACTTTTTTCCAATGCAGTCAGGGAGTCGCTACTTCATCAGAGAATCTGAAGTGAATGCACTCTCAATGGGACGGGCAGTGCGGAGAAAATCAGCTTCCGGAATTAATGCACAGTTGTTTCCAGATACGTGTTCGAGAGTCAATTCATCTTCTCCGGCTTGCTGGAGCAAATATTGAGTAGGACTTTCATTGTCACTGCCATCAGAAAGCGACTGAAGTAACCAGGCATTACCACTACGTTGCCAAGCAAAGCGAGCGGTATGGCCATCTGAGCGAAAGAGCCAGGAGCAAATTTGTCCTTGCTGAGGGTCCCATCCAATGTATTCCGTGGTAGTCAAACGATCGCCCACTTTTTTGGAGGCTTCCTCATTGGGTAGAAGGGCTGGTATTCCCAACGCGAGTCGCTCTTCAGCACCACGGGGCTCAAGCTCCGTGGTGATGAGATGCCGGCGAATTAAAAAAGTGCCCTCTTCATTCCACTCGCACTGAAGACTTGCTGTGATGCCATCGCTAATATCTTCCCAGAAACCTCGCAACCAATTGAGTTGTTGGAGCTGGTCATGGATAGTCGGTTCGGCAGATGCTTCAGATTCACGAACAGATTCCATGAGCCAACGGTTTTCGTGCCGAACGAGTACTGCAGAAAAACGACTTCGGCGAGGCCCTTGATCGGTGAGAGACATTTGTGATATTCCGTCGACAACAACAACATCATCACGAATAGGTCGAATCGAATCGAGTTGGAAACCAATCCGAGCAGTTTCATCACGTGCAAAGAGTTGATCAAACACATGTTCGACCGCAGGTTGCCCCACAATACGATTCCCAGTGTCCAGATCAAGGTTCTCACCGTCCTTTACCCAGTGAGCTGCGAGTGCGATGGCATCATGACGATTAAAGGCATCAAGGTAATTGGCAAAGGTGTTTCGTATGTCGGTGGATACGTTTGCGGCCACTGCATGCTTGATTTTTTTCAGGTTTCGAAATGAATTTTCTTGAGGGAGTTCTGCTGGTATTTCAGCAGAGACTGGAAGGATACCGTTTTTTTCAATCACTTTTGTGAACTTATGATTGTCAAGTTCTGCCACACGGAAAGGCCGGGCAGGCTTTATTACAACTGGAATTGGTCGAGTGGCTCGATATGTCGTGCGGGTCTCGTCTGGTGTTGTCGAGGCAGCATAAGGTAGTGACTGACTAACTGGCTGATTTACAGAAGGACTGCAACCAATCAGCATGCTAGAGGCGGCAAGCAGACAAGCAAGGTTCCCTTGTCGATTAAGACCTGCTGTTTCACTAAAAGCGCGGCTCATAAAACCATCCTTGTACGTAGAGTTACTCATATATCCATAAAAACACAACGTCTGTAATTCTCAGACGGTAGCATGGCTACCCATAGTGTATCCCGTGCGATCATATTTTTGCCAATGATAAAGAGCAGAGTAATTTAGTTCCGGCCCGCTGTTGTGCTCGGAAAGTCATCTGTCCGGAAGGGTGTGAGCGGTAATCCGGGAGCAGAATACATATTGCAGACCGGGTTATCAGCCCATGCATAACGAACGGCCACCGGATTAGAAACCGTTTCACTCCAGACCTCTATCCGTCCATCAGCGAGTATTCGGGCCTGTGCGTTTACGAATGTCTTGCTGGAATCAGCAATGGTAAAACCTACGGGTTCACGAACATCAAAAGGTCTCCACCCACTCACCTTTGGTTCCACATGTGCAAAGGTAAGGGTTAGACGGTTGCCGTTTTTTTGCATCGATTGAAACTGGGGGCTTCGGCACGGAATCCCGGGTATGCCGTATGTTTCAGCGAGTGCCAATCGCGCCAATCGTTTTGCAACATCGATTTTATTTCTTGGATGAATGTCTTTTCCTTCACCGAGATCGATGATTACGGCTTCACCAGTATTGTCTAACTTTTGAAGTGTCATTGTTTGGGCTTCACGAAGTTCAGCCCACTCACTTTCAGCAGGCTCTGACTTCTCGTCTCTGAAATCAGCAAGTTGGACCCAATAAAACGGGAAGTCGCCAAGGCCCCATTCGTTCCGCCATGAGTCAATCATGAATGGAAAAAGCTCACGGTACTGAACAGCGCGGCTTGCATTGGACTCACCCTGATACCAAATCGCACCTTTCATACCGTAGCCAATAGTCGGCGAGAGCACGCCACAGTAGATGTTTCCTGGTCGAGAGTTCCCGGTAAGCAATAACTCTGGATGTCGAGGACGTCTTGGAGGTGATTTTTTTTCAGCCTTTGCTTTTTCAGAAGCTTGTTCCCAAAGCCTCATTCTCTTGTCATGAACCTTCAGAGCCTCAGGCATCTCGGACTCGGTTTTGACCCATCGGTCAAGTAATGGCTTGAACCTGTCGTCAGACGACAACAGGTTCCTGTTAATCCAGGCTTCACAAGCACTCCCACCCCACGCGTTATCGATGAGCCCAACCGGAACATGAAGTGTTTGGTGGAGTTGACGTCCGAAGAAGAATCCAACGGCAGAAAAATCACCAACATTTTCAGGAGAGCAAACGGCCCATTCACCTTTGAAGTTCCATTGAGGTTCTTGCGTGCCTACCTGCGGAACAGAAAGAAGTCGAATTTGTCCTAAGTCTGCGGTCGCTATCGCGAGGTCAGCGTCGTTGGCCTGTTGAACAGGCCACTGCATATTTGATTGCCCAGAGCAGACCCAGACCTCTCCAATAAGGACATCTTCAAATGTCTGAGTATTGTTACCCTCGACAGTCAGGGTGTGAGGGCCTCCGTATTCCATTATGGCGTCAAGTTGTACTGACCAGGACCCATCTTTTTCAGCAACCGTTGTATGACTCTGGCCAGCTATGGAAACAGAGATCGTTTCACCTGGATCGGCCTTCCCCCAAATCTTATTTTTGATGCCCTGCTGCAAAACCATATGATCCCCAAACAAATTATTGAGCGATACATCAGCTTCGGTGGTTGGTGGTGCAAGAAGCACTAGTAATAGGCAAATGGCAACAAGACGCAGGTTCATAGCAGTTACTTCCAAAATGAGTTGTTGTGGAGAAGACCGTTCAGAGGAATGTATAGAGATGTTGACACTCCAGAAATGTTACGTATGGAGTCCAAATGATAAGTGGTTCATTTGAAACAGCTCGAATAGTATCGAATTGTAGAATGTACACTAGACGCCGCGAGTACATTTGACACACGCAGGAATAAGATCTTCGTGAGCCAACTAGACGCGTCCCTGAATGTAGTTCTCAGCTTCTTGAAGAGCTAATTGACAATGTCCAGCCTTATAGGCATTGAGGTCTCCTATTGAGATAAGCCCTGCGATGTGTTGATCACTTTCAAGAACAGGGAGATGACGAATTCGTTCGACTCTCATCAATTCAGCGATCTCATCAAGCTGGGTCTCAATCGTACACGTGATAATGTCTTGGGTCATTACAGTACCAACACTGGTGAGCTCTGGCTGTCTTCCTGCTGCTACGATTCGGCGGAGGACATCTCTCTCAGTGAAAATACCAACAAGTTCATCGCCTGCATCTGATGGTTGAACAACCAACAAGGCACCAATATGTTCAGCATTCATAAGGCGAGTTGCGTCAAAAACAGTCGTGTCCGGTGAAACACTCAAAACACGGCAGCCACTTTTGGTAGCTAAAAGGTGTGAAACGGTAGCCATCTGTCCTCCCCGTATAAATCAATGATGGGAATGTCTCAGAAAAATATTCCCAACCGGTCCCCGGCCTTGTCCCCGTAATCTTCTAACTATACGAAAAATTCAGTCACGAAGTGTACTTCTGGGCTGAACGAGCAGCAGAGTTCACTGTTTAAAACCGGTAAAAACAAAGAATTTCATGCTTTCGTGTTCCTTTTTATTGGGAAGGTGAAAAGGACATCTCGCATCCATGTGTCGTTGCAATGGAGGCCGTCACATTCCGAAATACCCAACCTTCACAGGATTTAAGGGCAAATAAAGTGACAAAATTTGCAAAAAATCGGAATCCCACGCTTGCGTGGCCGGAAAGTCTACTTAATCTAGCTATCTTGACAGGAGTTCGTGCGTATTCGGTCTCTTTTGTCAAAGTCTGTCACCGGGAAAATTTTTCGTTTGGCAGGCAGTTAATTTTTTTCAAGTTCCAAACGTTTGAATTTTCCTTGAATTATGGAGGCTTTCGTGTTCCGCAAAGTTGTGACATGTATGTTGCCAGCCATTGCAATCCTCGCGACGTGTGCTATCGCGTCCGCTGATTGTGAGAACTGCAACGAGAGTGGTAGCTGTGGCACCAAAACTGTGTGCCAACGGCAGTATGTGACAGAAATGAAAACTGTGACATGCACTGAGTATAAAAAAGAGACTCGTGAACAAGCCTACACGGTTATGAAACGAGTACCTCGGACTGAAGAACGAACTCGAACTGTAACTGAGTGTGTTCCAGAGACTCGAACGAAGACTGTAAACTACACAGTCAACAAGAAGGTCATGGAAACCAGAAGCTCGGATTACCAGGTTCAAGTTCCTTATTGTGAAGAAGTTGAACAGAAGTACACAGTCATGGTTCCTGTAAAGGAAGAAAAGACTGCAACGTACACTGTTCAAGTTCCTTATTGTGAAGAAGTTGAACAGAAGTACACAGTCATGGTTCCTGTAAAGGAAGAAAAGACTTGCACGTACACCGTTCAGGTTCCTTACTGTGAAGAAGTTGAGCAGAAGTACACTGTGATGGTGCCAGTGCAAGAAGAAAAGACTTGCAACTACACTGTGATGGTGCCTGTTAAGGAAGAGAAAACCTGCACGTATACTGTGAAGGTTCCTTATACAGAAGAAGTTGAGCAGAAGTATACGGTTCAAGTTCCTTACACAGAGCAGGTTGAAAAGACCCGAACTGTGAAGAAGCGAGTACCCGTTTGTTCAACCAAAACTGTTCAGGTTCGTGGTGGTCACTGGGAAAACCAGATGACTGAAATACCTTCTTGTGGTACAGATGCGTGTGGCAATCCTTGCCCACCAAAAATGTGCTGCAAACGTGTTTGGGTGCCAACGTGTGAGTCAAAGGAAGTTCAATGCACGACTTATGATTGTGTGACTGAAGAGGTTCCTTATACCGTTTGTGTTCGTAAGTGCCGAACGGAAGAACGAACTCGCACTGTATGCGTTCCAAGGTGTCGTGAAGAAGAGCGAACTCGCACCTACTGTGTCACCAAGTGTGTTCCAGAAGAGCGAACTCGTACTTACTGTGTCACCAAGCATGTTCCAGAAGAGCGAACTCGTACTGTGAAGGTACAGAAGTGCCGTTCAGAAGAACGAACTCGTACTTACTGTGTCACCAAGTGTGTTCCAGAAGAGCGAACTCGTACTGTGAAGGTACAAAAGTGCCGTCCAGAAGAACGAACTCGCACCTACTGTGTCACCAAGTGTGTTCCAGAAGAGCGAACTCGCACTGTAAAGGTACAAAAATGTCGAACTGAGACTCGCACTCGTGAGTATGAAGTTTGCAAATGTGTGCCTGAAACAATGACTAAGGAAGTTTCCTACACGGTCATGGTTCCACAGGAAAGAGAAGAGAAGTACTCGGTAACTCTTTATGACTGCGTTCCGGAAGAAAAGACCCGTACATACGAGGTCTGTGTTCCAGTTCAGGTCACAAAGGAAGTACCAGTCAAGAGATGCGTCATGGTACAGGTCGAAGTACCTTGTGACAGTTGCAACGACGGTTGCTGCGGCGATGGCTGCAGTAGCTGCGATAGCTGCAACAGCTGTGACAGCGGATGCAACGACAGTTGCGACAAAGGTTGCCGTCGAAAGGGCTGCCTGCGTCGTCGTTGCCGCTAAAGTGACAGAAAACAGCCTTCGGAGCTGTTTTTGAGGAAAATGAGGCGGGCCGGTTGTTTTTGGACAGCCGGCCCGTTTTTTTTATGAAAAATTGACCCAAACCAAACCAAGGGGTACATCTTAACGTAGAGAAGAGTGCCCTTGGAGCACCAACTAGGGAATGTCTACAGGTTTGTCGGTCCAGGATCACAGATGAAACTATTCCAGCAATTCTTTCAGAGGCAGTTTGAGCAGAGGCAGTGTGAGCGACGTCGTCGCTCAACTCGATCTTCACATCGTTCATTTGAAAATCTTGAGCCACGGTTCGCGTTTGACGTTGACTTGTCAGTTGTAATAAATAACGGACAGAACACGTATGTGCCTGGGTCTGACAAAGTAGATACAGTTATTGTTCAAAATTTTGGGTCCGACGCCGTCACGAATGCACGAGTTATTATGCCACTAGCAGACGGGATATTGTCCGCCACGTGGGTGGGACAGGGTTCTCCTGATTCAACTGTACCAGCAAGTGGTAACAGCAATGGTATTGACGCAATGAATGCATTCATCAGTTTGCCGGCTGGTGGTGCAGCAATCTTTACGGTGACAAATCAAATTGCGGCTGACGCCATTGGGCAATTGAGAACAGAGGTCACGGCAGTTACTCCGCTTGGCGTTGAGGACAGTGACCCGAACAATAACAGTGCGTTTGATATCAATGTACGACCATTCCTTGCTGTTGGGAGTGACATGGTCTATCGAGGCACTCCAACGGTGAGTCTGGTGGATCCTTTATCGGGAGATCTGATCAACCAGTTTCGTGTATACGAGACCCAGTTTGCTGGTGGAGTGAGAACGGCAATTGCTGATATGAACGGTGATGGAGTTGACGACATTGTCGTAGCACCAGGAGAGGGCCGGGAGGCGGAGGTCCGAGTTTTTGATGTTTCTGGTACCGAGATGCCTGAATATCGACTCAGACCCTTCGGTTCCAGTTTTCTTGGCGGCGTGAACATCGCTTCTGGTGATGTTGATGGAGATGGGGTGAACGACTTGATTGCCGCACAATCTCGCGGCAGCACTGTCTCACTTTTTCGAGGTAATTCTGAGGGTGGTTGGGAGGCAAGTCCGTTTCGTAGTTACACACCGTATGGATCAACACATCTTGCAGGGGTAAATGTCGCCGTCGCAGATATTGGCGATATCACGAATGGCACCATCAATCAGATGGAGTCAAAAGACGGCAAAAGTGAGCTGATTCTTGGTACTGGTGCTGGTGCAATCAAGCCTGTTCAAATAGTAGATGTGTCTGGCAATCCAACAGTAGTCGCAGTCCTAGCTGCCGATTCCGTAGTGGATTCAAGTGGTGTTCAACTTTCGACAGGACTTTACGACGACGATAGTGTCGACGACATCTTTGTAAGTAGTGGACGAGGGGTTAATGCCAGAACAGATGTGTATCAGGCATTTCGGCAAGATGGATTATCGGTGGCAAACACGAAGAAAAGTCTGACAAGTGGAAACGGCTCAAATGCTGTTTATCGTGTCGCGCCACTTGATAATGATGGAGATGGGCACGTTGATGCGTTGTTCGCCCTTGGTGCTGCTGGTGCAGAAGTGCTCGATCCTGAAGGCAATGTCACAAATACGGTGTCTGTGCTACGAGGTCGCCTTACTCCGGCAACCCAAGTATCAGCACCTCCCAGCCCGAATGTCATAACGACACCGTCGGGCCTTCGGTATGAAGATCTTGTTTTTGGTTTAGGAACACCGGTTGGCCCAGGACAGGACGTTTCTGTCCATTATGTCGGCAGTCAACCAAATGGTGATGTGTTTGAT
>CAJQGO010000338.1 GCA_905477565.1 uncultured Planctomycetota bacterium | reverse complement strand
ATCGCCACTTTCATTCCGAGTTGGGCCGCGCGTATTGCAGCCACATATCCACCTGGACCACCCCCAAGTACAACTAAATCATGTGTCATCTATACCCTCAAAATCCGATATAAGGAAGAACATTTGTTCGATCAGTTGCTCGTGTAACTCAAGCGTTTTTAACCCACAGAACAAAAGCTCACCAAGGCATTAACTCAAAAGAATCGCGAAAATCATGTGAAGCAAAATAGTTCTGAACCGAATCTAACACTCCAACATAAGCCGCGTAGGGTCTTCAATCATTTCCTTTATGCGCTTTAAAAAAGTGACGGCTTCTCGGCCGTCAACTATTCGATGGTCGTACGACAATGCGACGTACATCATCGGCCGAACCACAACCTCTCCATTCACAGCGACTGGTCTCTCTTGAATTGCGTGCAAACCAAGAATGCCACTCTGCGGGGGGTTGATGATTGGCGTGCTGAGCATGGAGCCATAAACCCCACCGTTGGAAATCGTGAAGGTTCCACCCTGAAGCTCCTCGAGCTTGACTTTGTTGTCAGCCGCCCGACGAGCAAAATCTCCTATCGACTGCTCAATTTGGGCGAAATTCATTTGCTCAGCATTGCGAAGAATTGGAACAACAAGGCCCTTCCCCCCACCGACTGCAATTCCGATATCACAAAAATCTCGATACACAATGTGAGGGTCACGGAATTCCGCATTGACTTGCGGAACGGCGTGTAACGCTTCAACGGCCGCCCTAACAAAAAAAGACATGAAGCCAAGCTTTACACCATGGCGATCAACAAAGTTGTCCTTAAACTTTTTTCGAAGCTCCATAACGGCGGTCATATCAACTTCGTTAAACGTTGTCAGCAGGGCAGCCTGGTGCTGAGCCTCGACAAGCCGCTCTGCAATCCGTCGCCGCATCGGGCTCATCAGAACAGGTCGCTCACTTCGACTCGTTTCCGATGAAGAAATTGCTGTCGTCCCTGTCATTACGGGCTTTGACACACTGCTCACATCTGAAAGCGTTGACGAAGGGGATGCGGAGACTGCAGATGTAGCATCAGCTTTCGTAACACGCTGGCCGGGACCACTTCCAGAAACTGATTGAGGAGAAACGCCAGCTTCTCCTAACACTCGTGCTGCAGCTGGCATAACAGGCCCGGCCCCTGATGCTGGTTGCACCGATCCGATAACCGTGCTTCCAACTCGATGACGAACATCGACAGATTGTGCTTGGGGGGAACCCGGAGATTCGGGT
Organism: uncultured Planctomycetota bacterium; assembly: GCA_905477565.1. Lineage (GTDB taxonomy): Bacteria > Planctomycetota > Planctomycetia > Pirellulales > UBA1268 > UBA1268. The sequence goes on along the minus strand of CAJQGO010000338.1, from coordinate 4,447 downwards.
GTTGTTGGAGTTGGTTGACTCGACGCGACAGCTTCAAGATAGCCGATCACCTCACCTACAACTGCTTGTTCTCCGGCCTGTTTCAAAATTGCCGAGACAACTCCATTCGAGGGAGCTGGTAGTTCAACAGTCGCCTTATCACTCTCAATTTCTACGACAGATTCATCCGCAGAAACCGGATCACCAACATTTTTTTTCCAGACGCCAATCATCACTTCCGTGATGGACTCACCAACTTCTGGAACCTTCAATTCAATCGCCATAGATTCCTACATACTATAAGGGGGACCGGGTTGTAGTGTTTTCCACGCAATTGCTTGCGTGCTTTAAATTCGTGGTATCGGCATAGTAGGCAACGTTGTGCCATATCATGATAAGGCAACCTTTCCTCCGGGCTCTAAATCTAGTCATAAAACCTAACTTAGAAATGCGGCCGTAAGCAACTCACTCTGTTCGAGGTCATGGCTTTTCTTTGAACCCGTTGCTGGGCTCGCCGCACTCTGTCGACAAACTCCAGAAAATGGCAGCCTATCAAATAACGTTTCACCAAAATGAATTCTTAGAAAACGCCAGGCACCCATATTTTCAGGCTCTTCTTGAACCCAGAGAACGGGGGTTCCATCGGCATAGTCTGCCAAGGCCTTCTGTAAAGATTTTCGAGGAAGTGGATAGAGCTGCTCCACACGTACGATGGAGACGTCGGACCGCTCTAACTCGGACCTTCTTTTTTCGAGTTCGTAGAAAACTTTGCCACTGCACAGCAGAACTCTTCGCACATTCTCCGGACGCGTACCGGACTGATCTGGAATCACTCTCTGAAAATTTCCCTCTGCAAGATCACTAAGAGCAGAGACGCATTTGGGGTGACGCAACAAACTTTTCGGCGTCATCACAACCAACGGCTTCCTCCAAATGCGAAGCACCTGTCGCCTGAGGCAGTGGAACAATTGAGCCGGCGTGGTCGGCTGAACGACTTGAATATTATCTTTTGCAGCAAGAAGAAGAAATCTTTCAAGCCTGGCACTCGAATGTTCCGGGCCCATACCCTCGAAGCCATGGGGCAACAGCATCACGATACCCGAGAGCCGATTCCACTTATCCTCAGCACTAACGATAAATTGATCAATAACTACTTGGGCAACGTTTACAAAATCCCCGAACTGCGCCTCCCACATAACAAGACCATCCGGACAGTCCAAGCTATATCCATACTCGAATCCAAGTACACCGGATTCTGAAAGTGGGCTGTTATAAATCTCAACCGGGGCCTGTTCTTCAGCGAGATGGGCAAGAGGACAATAGGTGTCATCTGTAATGTGGTCGTGTATGACTGCATGCCTGTGACTAAACGTGCCTCGCTCGCTATCCTGACCCGATAGTCTTATTCGTAGTCCTTGAACGGCAAGGCTTCCCATCGCCAAGGCCTCCGCAGCAGACCAATCAATTGGTCGCGTTCCATCTGCCATCGCCAACCGAGCATCAAGCAGTTTTCGAATCTTTGTGTGAGGCTGGAAGCGATCTGGCAACACAACTAACCGGCGAAGAAGGGCTTCAAGCTTTTCAAGCGGCACACCTGTATCTACATCTGCCGCTTCTTTTTCGCGTCCACCGATATAGAAAGCCCACACGCCAGCAACATCACTACGGTGGACATAGTCGTCTCGTTTTGCAGCGGATAGTTCAGCGTCTAGGCGAGCCCGATGTTCTTCGGCAATCCGCATCGCCTCGTCCCTTGATACCTCACCAAGAGTGAGCAGTTTCTCTAGATAGCTTTCATGAACACTCGGTTGCTGTTCAATAACTCTGTAGAGAGCAGGCTGCGTAAATGCAGGCTCGTCTGCCTCGTTATGACCCCGTCGCCGAAAGCAATACATGTCGATCACGACGTCGCGTTGAAATTCTCTACGAAAGTCCATGGCCAAACTTACAACCTGCGCGACCGCTTCAGGATCTTCACCATTCACGTGGAATATTGGAATTTGAAGCATCTTTGCAACATCTGTGGCGTACACGCAAGAACGTGATTCTTGCGGCCCTGTCGTAAAACCAATCTGGTTATTCACAACCACATGAAGCGTCCCTCCGACGCAGTAGGGATCAAGTTCACTGAGATTCAATGTTTCCTGAATAATTCCCTCACCAGCAAAAGCAGCATCGCCATGAATCAAGATCACCATTCCGTGCTGACGAGCACGATCGCTTGATCGATCCTGGCGGGCACGCATTCGTCCAATCGCGACTGGATTCACATATTCAAGATGACTCGGATTAAAGCACAGTGTGAGGTGCACTTTTCGGCCGTTTTCCGCAACGTAGTCTGTAGAGTGACCGAGATGATACTTCACATCACCACGACCAACATGAAGCTCTGGGTCGAGGTCAGCAAACTCTCGAAAAATCCTTTGTGGACTTTTCCTCATAATATTCGCTAACACATTGAGCCTGCCACGGTGGGCCATGGCCATCACAACATCTTGAATATCCTGTGACGCCCCTCTCTCGATAGCCATTTCTACAAGCGGAATGAGGCTCTCTGAACCTTCTAGAGAAAAGCTTTTCGAACCCAAGAATCGCTTTTGGATGAATTCCTCAAAAACGGCGGCAGTGGTCATCTGCCGATAAATTCGCAACTGTTGCTTGCGATCAAGTTGAATTCGATTCTCACAACCTTCCATTCGCACCTGCAGCCACTGACGTACGAGCAGGTCATCCATATGCATGAACTGCACGCCTATTGAGCGACAGTATGTATTGTGCAACCGTCGAATGATTTGCCGCAGCGACATCGACTGCGGCCCCTCAATGGTGTCCGTGGAGAAGACTCGATCCATGTCCTCTTCAGTGAGGTCATAGAAGGCAGGGTCCAACTCTGGTAACCCCGGCCGAGGTCGACCAAGCGGATCGATTTCCGCAGTTAAATGACCACGAACACGATACGCACGGACGAGTTGGTCCACCCGGTCTTGTAAAAATGCAAACCTGTCACTGCCTTGACTTTGACGCACTTCATCAGGCAGTGGTGCTGGCTTTACTTCCCCTGCAGGAGCGTCAGGCAACTGCACCAGACCCTCAGCAATCGCAAGTGCATGGCCTGTCGCGATACCCTCTGGCGTGATCATCGTATCGTCTTCAAGCAAACCATTTCGCTCATCGGGCTCGCCAATTGCCCCCTTGGACGAACCTTTCGGCTGAAGTTCCCTGCCCCCCTCAACTTCCGACACGTTCTGCAATTGATTGTCGGTGCTGGCTAGGTGCTCCCCTGAGGAATGACCATTTACGAGTGCGTCACCGGATAACTCTACGAGGGAATCAAAATACTGCCGCCAGTCCGCAGAGAGACTTTCAGGATCGTGCTGATACTGGGCGAAGAGTTCCTCGAGAAACGCAAGATTCGCAGTTCCTGCTGAATCAATGCCTTCGGTGGTGGTCACTTTGGGGTTCCGATGTTCACATGGCCAACAGGAGCCGACCAGGGCTCTCTAGATAACCAATAACTTCTTTCAAAAATCGTGCTGCCATCGCTCCATCGATCACCCGATGATCGTAGGATAATGAAAGTGGCATCATGAGCCTCGGTTCAACGCGATCTTCGTATACGACAGGCAGCTTCCTCGATCTGCCGACCAGAAGAATAGCAACTTCTGGATAATTGATAATGGGCGTAGAGTATGTCCCACCAATTGCACCGAGGTTACTGATCGTAAACGTGCCGCCGCGCAAATCTTCAACTCCATACTGGGCATTTTTCGCTTTATCAGCAGTCTGAGCAATCTCTTGCGCTATATGCGGGATTGATTGATGATCACAACCCCGCAACACCGGAACGACCAGACCACGAGGCGTATCCACAGCTAGCCCGATATTGACGTAGTCTTTGTAGATCAGTTCACCCTTCTCCATATCAACAGATGAATTCACTCCCGGATGCTGACGTAGCGACAGACTGACGGCTTTCACGACAAAAGCAAGCGCCGTCAACTTCACATTAGTTTTTGCATATTCCGCAGCACTGTCTTTCCTGAGCCGCTCAAGTTCCGTGACGTCAGCATCGTCAAAGTTGGTGAGATGGGGAATAGTCGCCATACTGCGAACCATATTCGTGGCAATTGTTTTCCTCATTCGTGACATTTGTTCACGATGAATTGGCCCCCAATCATCTTGTTCTCCACCAGGACGCACTGCCTGAGAGTTCGAGCCGGACTGCCCACCAGATCGACGCACCGACGCTACAACATCCTCACGGATGATCCGTCCCGATGGGCCACTTCCTGAAACGCGCGCAAGGTCGACCCCGAGTTCGCGTGCGAGCCTTCGAACTGCTGGACCGGCTGGATTAATAGTTTCGCTCGGTGAGGCGTTATTCGTGGCCTCTCCATTTGCAGCCGCGACGGCGACTGACGCGCTTGCAGCAGGGACGGGCACAGGCTGCTCTACCACTGCAGGTTCA
>CAJQGO010000337.1 GCA_905477565.1 uncultured Planctomycetota bacterium | reverse complement strand
TTAGCTCATGTAGCCTCAGCGGGGGGAGCAACGGTTGGCATTGCCTGTACTGAAGGTGTCTGGGTCGGCGACAGACAACTTGATTCGGGTGATTGTAGTGGGCCAGCAAGTGCACGGCGAATATTAGCGCAACCGAACGTAACGACGGCTGTACTCGAAACAGCAAGAGGAGGAATTCTTCGCGAAGGGTGTGGGTTTGATGCTTGTGATGTAGCCGTTGTCACTAATATTGCCTCGGGTGATCACCTTGGTCTGAATGAAATCGATACTCCAGAGCAACTCGCCTGGGTGAAAGGCGCAATTGTTGCCGCTGTGCGGCCAAGTGGTGCAGCTGTCCTCAATGCAGCAGATCCGCTGGTTGTCGACATGAAGAAGTGGTGTCAGGGTCGGGTGATTTATTTTTCTCTGAATCCAGAATTTCCTGTCCTCACAGAACACCTGGCCTCAGGAGGTCTTGGCGCAACTATCCGTGACGGATGGATCGTACTGTGTGATGGACCGCGTGAAACTCGATTAGCAAATTTAGAAAAAGTCCCCTTGGTTCATCAGGGCTTGGTTTCGTTCCAAGTCGAAAATGCACTTGCGGCCGCTGCTGCAGCATGGAGTATGGGCGTTCCGCTTGAATTGGTTCGACTCGGACTGGAGAGCTTTTCAAGTGGAGCACTCGGTAGTCCTGGACGATTTAATATGCTTGAGTTGGACGGAGCGACGGTGGTTGTTGACTACGGACACAACGTGCCGTCGTTAGAGCAGGTCTGTTTAACTCTTGAAAAGCTGCCACACGCTAAAAGAACTGCTGTGTATTCGGCGGCTGGAGATCGTCGCAATGAAGATCTTCTGCGGCAAGGCGAACTCTTGGGAAAGACATTCGATCGTATTGTCATCTACGAAGATGCCTATCGAAGAGGCCGCAGTCCGGGTGAGATAACACGACTTATTGCCGAGGGCATCGTACGAACAAAACAGTCAAAGCGTCGCGCTATAGTCGAGTCTGGAGGAGATTGGGAAACCTCAGCTGCGACGGTACTCGACGCGGTGAAGCCTGGTGACCTTGTTTTGCTGCAGCCTGATACGATCGAACAAACAATGCCGTGGTTAATGGAACGCTATGGTAATCGACTGCGTGGAATTGGTTTTGATCAAATAGCAAATATCCAATCATTAGATTCAAATGAAACCCCACTAGACCCTAATCGCAAAAAAGACCAATCATCAGATCTGTGAGGCAATGTATCTCTGCCCACCATCATTTAAGACCAGTTTTTCGATCAAGCGCTCCACGCACACCAAGCTGCTCCGGGTGACGTGCAATTTTGTCGGTAAATACGCGAACGTCATCAATAATTGGGCGTAGGTCTTGTGTGAGACGATTAACGTTGTTTGCGGCTTGGGCAAGGTCATTGTAAACCTCTGGATCGCGAACCAGTTTGCCAAGTGTGCCTTGCGATTCGTTGAGGGCTTGAGTGAAGGTGGCTGCTTGAACGAGAACAGTGTCAAGGCGATTAATGGCCCGGTCTATGCCCTGTACCATTGATGCACCTCGTTCACCGAGGGGTTTTGAAAACCCTTCAAGATTTCGAAGATTTCGATCAGCAGTATCAATGGTTGCACTGATGCCTCCGACAGACTTTCGCAGATCAACAAGAACATCGGGCAGGGTATAGATAGAATCCTTCAGTTTTTCTCTCGCTTCAGCATCACCAACAATGTCATTCACATTGTTCATGGCTGTTGTAAAGGTATCCAGTGCAACGTCAAGTTTCTTGACGGTCTGGTCAATTTGAATATCTTCTTTTACAAAGATTCTCTCAATATTTTCTGAAAGTATAGCAACAGCATCACCTGCCCGAGTGAGTGACTCGAGAGAAGCTGTTACTTTTGGCTCGAGTGTTGAAAATAGTTCAAGGGGATCTTTCGACACCGCACCTCGCAAAACCTCATCAGTTGTGATTCGTTGGCGAGGAGGTGCAATGCGGCCTGCCACAAGTTCAATTTCTGCATCACCAAGAATTGTACTTGCGACACGTGGTGTCTCATCACGGTAGACTGGCACGTAGGAGTCAATTTGAGCTACCACGCTTACACCACCGCGTTCATCGAGCATGACGGAGTTGACTCGTCCGACAAGAATGCCATTCTTTCGTACGGGAGTGCCGCTTGAAACCCCTCTCGCTTCTGAGAAGTTCATGCGCAGTGGATATGTTGACTGGACAAGACTTGGCAAATCTCCAAATAAAACAATAAGTATTCCAGCGATAATGGCAGTTGCTAGGACCATCACGCCAACACGAAATTGGATTACACGCTCACTCATGATCGTTCTCCTGATCCTTAATCTCAGAGGATGGTCCACAGGCGTTTTGATCCTGCTCTTTTCGGAGTTCGTTGAGACGTTGTCCAGCTTTGCCCTCAACGAATTGCCTAACTCGAGAATCTTTTGATTCATCAAGTTCTTCTGGTGTGCCAGTAAAAATTATCTGTGACTCACCATTTTTGAGCCGAGAAAGTGGATAGAGCATTATAATTCTATCCGCCACTTTGTGGGCAGTTGTCATGTCGTGCGTGACCACTACGTTTGTCGTTTCTGGTCTTTGATGGACTCGTAGAATAAGTTCATTAATGACGTCACCCATGATTGGGTCAAGCCCCGTAGTCGGCTCGTCGTAGAGCACCAATTGTGGGTCCAGTGCGAGTGCTCGTGCGAGGCCAGCACGCTTTCTCATACCGCCAGACAATTCAACCGGTTTTTTAGTCAGCACCGCACGTGGTAGGCCAACCTCTGCTACAAGTTCAGCGACAATTTTTGCTATTTCTTCTTCATCGAGTTGAGTATGTTCACGTAGAGGGAATGCAATGTTATCGGCAATGGTAGCGCTATCAAAAAGAGCAGCACCCTGAAAAACGAATCCGTAGCGTGTCCGAAG
>CAJQGO010000336.1 GCA_905477565.1 uncultured Planctomycetota bacterium | reverse complement strand
ATGTCTAAAAAAACTGGTCCGTGTGGTTCAACTGGAGGTAGAACGTGAATGGGTTGCCCGTCTGCCGGGATTGTGGGCATGAGTTTCGGTTCATCGACTTCGTCGTAGAAACCAGTGGCATTTTCAGTCTCTGACAGTACTGAGCCTAACTGCAGGAACTTGAGTTCCTGCTTCTGACCGCTGGTGTTGTTTTCAGATGAAGCCTTGTGCGATTGCCTTGAATCCTGGCCAATTGGTTTGGCAAATACAATATTGGCGTGCCAGGTTAACACGAGCATAGCGGTAAATGCGCCAATCAATGGGAAGTACGTGAGGGCAGTTCGCACAACTGCCGAAGTACTGTAGCGAAGGGTGGGTGCGTTTTCTGGCGACATGTGATGGTGTGATGACAAGATTTAAACGTACTGTTTGTCGCGTCAAAAAGGTTTTATGGTTTCACACACTCGTGTGAAACTATCACTCTAGAGTCTTTTTCGTCTGGAACCACTGTCGGTTTTATAGAGTTTTTGAGCGTCTAGTGATTTTTCCTAAATGCTCTTGGGTGGGCTGATTCCCTTATCTGTGTCATTTTCCTGCTTTCCCCTCAGGAGTAGCGAGATTGTGCAACGTGACTAGCAGAGTGTTCCTCCCGTCCACCAAAACTACCCAAGTTTTAAAAGTTGGGTAGTTTCCTGCTAGTATTTCCACAATCGATTATTTGTAAGAGGTGAAACAAGGTTTAATTCGGAAGGAGCTGCCACGTGTCAGACAGTGATTCTTTGGAAGGTTCTACTGAGGCTATTGGTTCAATTCTTGGGCGCATTCCAGGTGGTCTTTTTGTCGTCACGTGGCAAGAAGAGGACGTTGATAAAACCATGCTGACGAGTTGGCTCATGCAAGCAGGATTCAATCCGCCAGCGATATCTATTGCTGTAGGAACTGGTCGACGGTTTCTCTCATCGATTGGCAAAGGAGATTTCCGGTTTGTTGTAAATGTACTTTCTGAAAATCAGCGAAGCCTCCTTGGTAAATTTGGTAAACCGCCAGCAATAGAAGCTGAGCCATTCTCTGGTATCGACATTCGGAGATCTCCTTGTGGGGCTGGGATACTTCAGAATTCGGTGGGCTGGATGGAGTGCAAGGCAAGGCCTGTTTTTTTGTCGGCCGGCCCTGAGCAGAATAGTGGAGATCACGCTATCGTCGTGGCTAACGTCCTTACTGCAGAAATAAGTTCCGTAGATCAGCCGATAGTGCATCTTCGGAAAAGTGGCTTACACTATTAGCGTAGCGAGTAGATCAGGGAGGGTGGGAAGCAGTAGGTTGTGATGACGTTTCGCGACACCTGATCTCAAATGGCCCGCATCATAACTAACACTAAGCAAAGAGATTTAGAAGCTATGTCAGTTTTTTTCTCGCGATTCATGCGTCCCTGTTGGGTTGTTTTTCTTTTCTTTTTCGGTTTTGGTGTCACTGGCTGTAACAAGTCGAATGTGAGCTCGCCAGCTAAGACCCAAAAAAATGCCGAGGTTCCCCGGCGTTTTATCTTTATTACGAATGGCGACGATCCGTATTTCGATGTACTCAATGCCGGGTTGCAAGCTGGAGCAGAAAAGTTCGCTCTTGCTGATAAAGGGCTTGAGGTTGTGATGGAAAAAAATAATGCAACGGCTCAGGGACAGATTGATCGTCTTAGGCAACTCGTCACGCAAGCAGATGTAGCAGGAGTTGCCATTTCGGTCATTCAGGCAGAAAACGTTGCTATCGTTGAAGAGATGAAGCGGTTGACGGAAAAGGGTGTATCAGTAATCACCGTCGATGGAGATATCAACCAGAAGCTCTTTTCAGATGGACGGCCGTACTATATTGGAACAGATAATTCGATCGCCGGGCGTCTGTTGGGGACAGCGGGAAAAAAAGTTTTGCAGTCCCGTGGAATTACTGAGGGTGGCTTTATCCAGTTCACGGGATTCACAGATAACGATAACGCCAGAGCCAGAATGGATGGCTGTCGTGAAGCAATTGGAGCAAGCTACAGTGAAGTTGACCGAATGGCTGATTCATTTGACCATTCACGGGCCAGAGATAATGTACGCACGGCCCTTGTGAATCATCCGGATGTGAAAGCTTTGGTTGGTATATGGGCTTACAATGCACCAGCAATCGCTGAAGTCGTAGCAGAACGCGGGGTTCGTGACCAGGTTTCAATCTTTACTTTTGATGCAGCCGCTCAAGCCATCGAACATATGGCGAACGGCAACATTGACTGTATGATTGTTCAAAATCCTTTCGAAATGGGTGTCCAAACTGTTCGCCTCTTGCTCGCAATGCAAGAAGGGCAAGATGCTATCATCATGAACATGTTTCCCAATTATGGGCAGCCTGGGGGAGATAGATTCACGACTGGATTGCGTTTGATTATTCCTGACGCTTGGGAGAATGATGAAGATGCACCCATCTCAAAGAAGGACCTAGAGTCTGCAGTTTCAGCGGGGACTCTTGAGGTCTTGTCCCTATCGGTCTTTCGTGAATGGTTGAAGAAATACGGCTTGTCGAGTTCCTGATTCTGCGGCTACCCACAGATGAAAGCTTTCTGAAAGGTTGCTCTGATGAAATTATGGAGCTCATTTCCGCTTCATGCAGTAAGGAAATGGTGGCCATCAAATAATGAGTGGTCATTACTGGTAGCGATTGTGCTTGCAATTGCCTTTACAGCAGTTGTTGATTCAAACCACACCTATTTTTTCCGGCCCATGGAAAGCCTGCGCGATATAGCTCGTAATAGCGCAATGCTTGGAATTTTTTCACTGGGTGCCGCGGTTGTCATCATTGCCGGTGGGATCGATCTTTCGAGTGGTTCCATGATTGCATTGTCTGGGACTGTTTGTTCTGTGACTATGCTTGCGCTAGCACCTACTGAAATGATGGCATTTAAGCCGGTCGGTTCGGCAGTGGTACTCATTGCAGTTCTGGCGAGCCTGTTGACAGGTTTTTTTGTTGGAACATTGCATACGTGGCTTATTACAGTTGTTCGTCTTCCCCCTTTTATTGCGACACTTGCGACGCTTGTAGGTCTACGGAGTTTTGCGAGGGCAGTCTGCGAAAGTAGTACAGCGGTTCTCACACCTACTAAAAGCGCACTCATTAATGTTGCTGACCCGGCGTTCAAAGTAGTACGAGAAAATATCTGGTTTTCAGTGGGCACGTTTCTTGTCTTGGCATTTTTCACATGGCTAATGCTCTCGCGAACGGTGCTTGGTCGTCATCTCAAGGCCCTCGGAGGGAACGAGCAAGCTGCCCGCCTTGCGGGTATACATACTGAAAATGTGAAATGGTTTGCGTATTGTTTCGGTGCAATGACAGCTGCCTTGGCTGGGCTTTTCTATATTGCAAATGAATCTGTTGCTGCTCCGGTCAATCAGGGAAGGGGGCATGAACTTAATGCAATTGCTGCTGCTGTTGTTGGCGGTTGTTCGCTCTCTGGTGGTGTGGGTACAGTTCAGGGGACGGTTCTTGGAGCCTTTTTTCTGCGAGTCGTGATCGATGCAGTTTCAAAAATTATCAAGACAGGTGCCGATGTCTATGAGGGATTAATTGTTGGTGTAGTCGTTGTTCTTGCGGTCACATTTGCTCAGGGTGTGAACGGTCTGCGGCATGATCGTCGTTTTTTACCCGGAGCCTTGGGCCTCTGTACGATTCCTGTTCTAGCCTTGCTGGCGGGGAGTCTTGCGTCCATGACGACTGGTGCAGCCAGCGGTTGGGCAACTGGTTTTACTGCTTTCATCGCGTTACTAGCCTTGCGAATATGGGAAAATCGAAGTCATGGCAAAAGGGTGCGGGTAAGCGTTTCACGATGAACAAACTGGCAGAATTTGCTGTTGCAATGAGGGGGATTACAAAAAAATTTCCTGGAGTCGTCGCACTTGATGGCGTGACTCTGCAGGTGCGGCGTGGTGAGGTTCACGCTATTTGTGGTGAAAATGGAGCCGGAAAAAGTACGTTGATGAAAATTTTGTCAGGAGTCTATCAGCCAGATGCTGGTGAACTGGAGGTAGCTGGCCAAAGCGTACAATTTCACAGCACTCGTGATGCTGAAAAAGCTGGTGTTGCAATCATTCATCAGGAATTAGAGCTTGTAGAAGAACTGTCGGTTTCCGCCAATGTTTTTCTTGGGCGTGAGCCAAGAACGCGATTCGGCTTGTTAAACGATGCTATCGCAAAAAGAAAAACAGCGGAGCTGTTAGATTTGCTTGAGGCGTCCATTTCATCAGATGAAATGACGGGTGGCTTGCGAGTTGGTGATCAGCAGCTTGTTGAAATTGCAAAAGCGCTTTCCCTTCATGCATCAATTATCGTTATGGATGAACCAACAAGTGCACTTACAGATGCAGAAGCGGAGCGTCTGGAACGAACCATTAGCACACTGCGTCAGCAGGGCTGCACAATCCTTTATATCTCACACAAAATGGATGAAGTCTTCCGGTTGGCTGATCGGATCACAATTCTGCGAGATGGTTGTCATGTTTGTACAGTTGATAAAGAAGAAACAACAGCCTCTGAAGTGACGGGTTGGATGGTTGGTCGTGAGATCACAGAACACAGATTTCGTAGTCAACAAGCAATTGGCACGTGCTTGCTTGAAGTTGATAATCTGTGTGTAACCTCACAGGATTCAAGGCAGAGTGGGCAATTACATAATGTGTCGTTTCGTGTTCACGCTGGTGAGGTTCTTGGTATAGCGGGCCTTATGGGGGCCGGTAGAACCGAAGTCCTCGAAACTATCTTTGGAGCATCCCCCAGTCAGTGGCAGGGAAGAATTTTGCTCGGAGGAAAGGCGGTCAGTTTTACTCACCCAGCAGATGCGTGTAAGGCCGGTTTGGTAATGGTGCCAGAAGACCGAAAGCGGCTTGGGATTTTTGCTAATCTGAATGTGACAGAAAATATAAGCATCTGTAGCTTGTTTCATGCGATGCGGAATGGACTTCTAAGCAAGCAGATAGAAGAGGGCATTGTTGCCGAGCCAATTCAGCAGATTGGTATCAAGGTACCCTCATTAACGGCGAACATATCTGAGCTCTCGGGCGGAAATCAGCAGAAATGTATTATTAGCCGTTGGTTACTTACGAAGCCTCGTGTGCTCTTGCTAGATGATCCAACCCGTGGCATAGATGTC
>CAJQGO010000335.1 GCA_905477565.1 uncultured Planctomycetota bacterium | reverse complement strand
TCATTCGCCGGGGGTGTTGCCCGCATTAAAGAACTTCTTGAAGGAGTGCCAAATGACGTACTCAAGGCCCGAAGTCGGGTAGCTCCGCGAACTGGACTCACTCCAAGGATGCTGGACTGGTCGGTCTTTATGACAATCGAACACACTGATCAAGTGCATGTGCAGATCCTCCAGCTCATAACTGCTCTGGAGCGTGGCGAGTCGACCGAACTTGGTGATATCAGTCGATTCGATGATATATCGAGCGTGAGCAAAGAAGTTGTCACTCGTTTTTACGAGCACGCCAAGGAAGTCGAAGATCTACCCAACCGACTTGCTCTGACTGCCCCCGCCAAAGTTCACCACCCCATCTTTGGTTCACTCACAAGCCGCGGGTTTTATGCTCTCCTCGCAATGCACTTATGGATTCATGTCCCCCAAATTGAAGACCAAATCAAGTTACATTTCACCCGCCCACAACCAGAACACAAAACATAGAGCAAAAGAACAGTATGTTTTCTTCTTGAATACTGTAATGATGCTACTCACACTACATAGCATTAGTTAAAGCTGGTGTTCGGGGAATTTCAAACATACCAGTGCCCAACAATCGGGCACATAAACAAAGGTGCTCTGGGATGAGTCAATCAAGGGGCAGGTCTCTCGCTGGTGTTCTTCTTATTGGAGTTCTTGCCATTGCCTCCAATGCATGTGCTGCACACGCAGACCGGCAACAGCCCAACATTATCTACCTCATGCTCGATGATGCTGGATACGGTGACTTTGGTAGTTTTGGATCACCCTATGTGAAAACACCGAATTTTGATCGCTTGTGTGCTGAGGGCATGACCTTCACAAATCACTATTCAGGATCTGCTGTCTGTGCACCCACACGATGCGTGTTGATGACGGGCCTCCATACTGGACATTGTCGACGCCGAGACAATACAGCAAAGGCGCTCACAAAGGAACTCAGTGAGAAAAATGGTCGACCACTTGTGTTTCTTGAAGATAGTGACGTGACAGTAGCAGAAGCACTTCACAGCGCTGGATATTTCACGGCTGGTGTTGGCAAATGGGGTCTGGGCAATCCTGGATCAGCAGGAGTTCCTGAGAAACAAGGATTTGATTACTGGTACGGATATCTGGATCAGGTGCATGCCCATGATCACTTCCCAGATGAGATTTGGGATGGTGGAAAAATGGTATCGGTTCCGGGAAATCGAAACAAGAAAAAAGAAACCTACATTCCCTACGAACAGGAACGGAAAGCTCTTGAATTAATCCGTCAAAACAAGAGCAAACCTTTTTTTCTCTATTTGGCGGTGACGCCACCACACGGCGCCTACATCATTCCAGAGACAGATCCTACGTTTGCAATGTATGAAGGAATCCCCGGCAGCACGCAGGTTCAACATTACGCCGCCATGATTACCCGAACTGACCAGATGGTCGGTAAGATTCTTGATACTCTGAGCGAACTGCACCTCGACGAAAACACAATAATCTTTTACACGTCTGACAACGGACCAAATGCACCATTCGTAAAGGCAATAGACAGTGCTGGTGGCCTTCGGGGAACCAAGAGGATGCTGTATGAAGGCGGTATTCGCGCAGCCATGGCTGTGCGTTGGCCGGGCCATATTCCGGCAGGAAGAAAAAGTACTTTTGTCTGGGATATGCGTGATGTTTTCCCAACGCTTTGCGAACTGGGTGGTGCCAAAAACCCTCAGAATTTAGATGGTATCTCGGTCGTACCAACGTTGATGGGTAAGAACCAAAAAGCCCGTGACATCCATTACTGGGAGATCCATTCTCCTTTCCAGCAAGCCGTTCGTTATGGTGACTGGAAAGCAATCCGTTTTGGAACTGAAGAACCACTTGAACTGTATGACCTGAAAAACGATCCCCAGGAAAAACATAATATTGCAGCTGATAACCCTACGGTGGTTCAAAAAATTGAGACCTTTCTTGGTACAGCCCGAACAGAGTCCCCGTATTTCCCTGCCGTATTGAAAAAGAAAAGAAAGAAAAAGAAAACGTTGTAGACCAGCAGCAAGATTGCTCCCTCCAAAGACTAACGAACTGTGAAAAATTGATATGTTCATTTCAAACATAGAACCTTGCCTCCGCCTCTCAACAAACTGAGAAACACTGACATACACCTCTTTGGAAACTGACTCATGCTGAATCGACGAACAATACTCCAAGGCATTGCAGCAGGAGCTGGCACGGCATTAGGGCTCGGCGGATCGCCACTCCCGTTACTCGCCAATTCTTCCTTGACAGGGGCATCGAGACTCCCAAAGCGAATTATTTTCTTTTTGCAGAATCAGGGCTTTGATCCAAAGACCTGTATCCCAACTGGGGTTTCAGGAAACTGCTCACTTGCTGGTCACACATTACCGGAACCAATCCAGCCATTGGAGCCATACAAAGAACGACTGCACATCATCAACGGTCTCCATGGACGACACACCAGTCCATCACATAGTGCGTTTTTTGGTGCGCTCGGTGGTTATCGTGGAGGTGACGGCGTGGCACCCCGCGGATCAACGATTGATTATGAACTCAGTAAGACGTTGCCTGAAACACTTCTACCCCATCTTTGCATCGGCATGGATTCGCTGGAGAATATGAAGAATAAGCCGACCGTTGCCACTCTTTCTGCAAGCGGACCGGATCAGCCAATATTCATGTACTCCAACCCCAACCACCTCTACCAACTGTTATTCGGCGGCATATCAGACGGTGCAATTCGCCGAGAGTTTGAAGCACGCTCATACCTTCTGGATCAGATTCAAAATCAGGCAACACAAGGTGGCATGAATCTGCCTCGAGCCGAACAAACTCGCTATCAACAATTCGTGAACGGTTTTCAAGACTTAAACAACCTTCGGCAGAAACTTGGACATGTGTCGGACCATCTTCGTACCTTTGCGCCTCAGGTTGACGAACTATATACAACTCCGGAACACGAAACCGACTGGCACGACAGACTGCTGAACCTTGGTATTTCAGCACTGGCATCTGGAATTACAAACACCCTGACCATCGGATCCGGCCGTGGTGAAATCTTTGGTGCCTGGAAAGGTTTAGGCGTCGAAGAACAGGGACACAACCTTGGTCACATGAACCAACCGGACAATCCCATCTGGATCAAAATTCGTCAATACAACTCTCGAATGCTTGTCAAAATCATGGAAACGCTTGACACGATCCCAGAGGGGAGCGGCTCAATGATGGACCACACGCTCATTGTCTACACCAGCAACAATGCTGACAAACAACATACAAGTGGCGCCAACTGGCCCGTGATGCTGCTTGGCAATTTTGATGGCGCTTTCAAGACTGGCTGCTTTACACAGATTGAGGGGAAACGACCGATTAACTCGCTCTATACAACGCTTTTACAAACGGCAGGTGGCCAGTGCGAACGCTTCAATATGTCCGACGGCCTCGCCAAGACCTTTGATTCAGGTAGCGGTGTTCTTGGGGATATCCTGGCATGACAAACCGAACTGCAAAACTGACCAATTTGCTATTCGGCAGGAATCGGTTGCGATATGTCATATATCTTGTGACGACGCCACTTTGCGTGATCATCCTCACACCATGCCCTGCAGCCGAACGGCATATTCCTGGCGCTGCGGTGCCGGGGAACTTTGAGTCATCCGCCAAGCCGTTTTTGAATCAGTATTGCCTGGATTGCCACAGTGGCAGTGAACCTGAGGCCGGCCTGTCACTCGATACTCTTGGTGCCACGAATGAATCAAATGCAACAACGTGGAGGTCTCTCTGGGCACAGGTTTCACTTCAGGAAATGCCACCCGAAGAGGCCGAGCAACCACCAGTATCAGACCGCCTTCGATTCAGGGACTGGGTAGTGCACAACCTCGACGCGACCATGACGGATAGCGGTGGCTTCCGGGCTTATCGTGACCCAACAAAAGGAAACTTTGTTCCCCATGATCTCTTATTTGGCACACTCCCTGACAATATCGAAATCGAACCAACATTTTCACCAGCACGACTCTGGCGAGTGACTCCTCAGGAACACATCACTCGGCTTAATGAACTGATCAATACCGAACCCCCTTACGATCCGAGCAAGGCAGGCCTTCGGACACATGGCGATGAAGTGCCAACCAACCATGGTGGTGAATTGAAGCTTTACTTTGGCACAGACCGAATTATTCAATGGCAAGGCGGCACGGTTGCCTACGCGACAGCTGTCAAAAGCATACCTTCTGTGTTGTCATCAGCACGAGAACATGGCTTTGAAAATTATCCTGATCTGTACTCTGTAAACAGTGCAGAAG
>CAJQGO010000334.1 GCA_905477565.1 uncultured Planctomycetota bacterium | reverse complement strand
GTTCTTGTTGATCTAGCAGGGCCAAAAATACGGCTTGGCGAAATCGCGGGTGGCAGTGTTGAGTGTGTAGAGGGAAGCGATATCTTCTTTGTTCGCGGTACAGCAAGTGATCGGTTGCACCATTTTGTGACAACCTATCCAACTCTTGTTGATGAACTGGCTGTAGGAGACTCAATCATGCTTGCTGACGGCACAATCAGCCTGGTTGTGTCAGAGAAGACAAGCGACCAAGCACGCTGTCGTGTTGTACAAGGTGGTGTTGTGCGGAGTCGTCAGGGCGTGAATTTGCCCGGGGTCGACCTGTCAGTTGCCGCAATGAGTGCGGAAGACTGGAAGCATGCTGAATGGGCTGCTTCAGAAGGTGCGGATTTTGTGAGTCTCTCTTTTGTGCGATCTTCTGTCGAGGTCAACCTTCTTAAAGAATTACTACGTACGCGGCAATCTTCAGCACGCGTTGTTGCCAAGATTGAAAAGCGGGAGGCACTTGAGAACCTCGAGTCCATCATCGATGGAGCAGATGTGGTGATGGTAGCCCGCGGTGATCTTGGTGTTGAAATTGATGTGGCCAGTATGCCGATGGTGCAAAAGCAGATTATTCGAGTCTGCCAGCAATACCAAAAGCCGGTGATCGTAGCGACACAGATGTTGGATAGCATGCAGCATTCCAGGCGTCCGACACGGGCCGAGACCACCGATGTAGCAAACGCTATTCTCGACGGGGCCGATGCATGCATGCTCTCTGGTGAAACAGCCATAGGCGACCATCCTCGACGGGTTGTGGAAATGATGCGGCGTATCGCGCAATCAACCGAACGGCAATATCTCCATTCACGACGGCAACACCTCGAAGAGTTGTTAGGGAAAAGTCGGCTTGGTGCTGCTGGAAATGACTTCCTGCCACGGCCTCAGCGGCTTGTGCATGGACTCCATCCGATCACGCAGGCAGTTGTTGAAGGAGCGAGCCGCATTGCAGCTGAACTGGATGCACGACTTTTTGTGGTCGCCAGTAAAAGTGGTGTTACGGCTATCGCGAGATCGAAACACCGAGGTGCTGTTCCCACGATCGGCCTTACTGATAATCTGGCGACACTCAGACAGATGACGCTCTACTGGGGTGTGACACCGGTTGCTGTTCCTGAGGGAGCCGACGTGAATCAGTTACTGAGCCATGTCTGTGACTGGGGGTTACAGGATGGCCGGCTTGAGCGGGGAGACCGAATTGTACTTGTTGCCGGCATAGGGTTTGGAGCGGGCGGTCACAATATGGCAATGGTGCACGAAGTGTGAATTGTCACGCAGTAAAAACTGACTGAAACATGCTATTCAAATCAGTTTTTTGTGGAGTTACCGCCAATAGTTAGCAGGCTTGATGGGTCTGCATTGCCTCGGATGAATTTTTTGTCACATTTGAGTAGTAATGGTCCATAGGCTATTCACTTTTTAGGAACATGACGAATGAAGAAATGCATCCTCGCGTATTCGGGTGGGCTTGACACTTCTGTAATCCTTGGCTGGTTGATTGAGCAAGGGTACGAAGTAATCTGTGTCTACGTCGATCTGGGACAACCGTGCGAAGATAGAGAAGCGACGCTTGAAAAAGCTCGTAACTGTGGCGCGAAAAAAGCGATTCTCGTGGATGTACAAGAAGAAGTCTGCCGTGATTTCGCGTTTCCAACCATGCAGTGGCAGGCCAGATATGAGGGGACGTACCTCCTTGGGACATCGATAGCCCGGCCTCTGATTAGTAAGGTTTGTGTCGATCTTGCACATGCCGAGGGTGCGACCGTATTTGCACATGGTTCGACAGGAAAAGGCAATGATCAGTGTCGTTTTCAGCTTGCTGCTGAAGCGATCGACCCGTCAATTGAAGTACTTGCACCATGGCGAATAGAAGCGTTCCGCAAACGCTTTCCAGGTCGCAAGGAACTCATTGAATTTTGTGACGAAAAATCGATTCCTGTAAAGGCATCGAAAGCGAAACCATATAGCTCGGACGAAAATTGCCTCCATACCAGTTATGAGGCAGGTCTTCTCGAAGAACTCGATACAGACGGGTATGACCTCGTGGACTTTGGGATGTCTGTCTCGCCACAACAAGCTCCAGATCGTGTCGAGACAATCCGGATTGCGTTCGAGTCGGGTATTCCAGTGAAGCTCAATGGTGAGGAACTTTCTTCCCACGAAATGGTACTGAAGCTTAATGAAATCGGTGGGCGAAATGGGATTGGCCGAATAGATATTCTTGAGAACCGTCTTGTAGGAATGAAAAGCCGTGGGGTGTATGAGGCTCCCGGGATGACTCTTCTGTATGAATCACATCGGTTTATTGAGCAACTGACACTCGATCGCGATCTGGTGCATCTTCGAGATCGTTTGTCACCGGAATTTGCTGAAGCGGTGTATTATGGGTTTTGGTATTGCGCAAAAATGGATGCTCTTCTTGCATTCATTCGTGAGGCGCAACAGCCGGTGACAGGCAGCGTGGAACTCAATCTGTACAAGGGCAACATACTTGTAAAAAGTAGAGAGAGCTCTGAGAGTCTGTATGACGCAGCGATTGCTTCAATGGAAGGTGGCGGGTCATATGATCAGACTGATGCTGAGGGTTTTCTCCGGATTCTTGGGCTTCCGCTGAGGGTTCAAGGAGGAATCCGACCGAGAAAATAAGTTGCGTTGTGGTACAACGGGATTCAAAAGCCTTCTGAGAGTCAGGGTGGGATGGTTTCTACCGTCATGAAGATTTGGCTCCGGCACGATTGCCTGCG
>CAJQGO010000333.1 GCA_905477565.1 uncultured Planctomycetota bacterium | reverse complement strand
TACCAGGAGCAAGGCCTGAACTGATTGCTGCAGCAAAAGATGTCGCGAGGAGTCATAATGCGTCTGTCGGAATGGCCGTGGGTCCAGTGCGATCAACTGGAGTACGGCATGCAGTTGATGTTGTTGTTGTCAATAATGATGTACCAATTATTACAGAGCATGTCCTAGGCGGAGGTGGTATTGCTATGTCGCGAGCTGCAAAGTCAGCAATCGATCAGATACGGCGGATACTGCTTTAGCACCGGAAGAACTGATGGGAATGATGATAGAAAAGCCCATGACGGGTGGCGTGAGTAGAAAAACGGTCGTGCTCTTTTGCGGCTTGGTTGTGCTTGTAGGTCTCATCGTGTGGCCTTCGTTACTTGGTCGTATCCGATACGCGCAAACGAGAGCTGAGTTGCGTGCAATTCGTGACGCCGCAATGGTTTCTGAACTGTCTTCTGT
Organism: uncultured Planctomycetota bacterium; assembly: GCA_905477565.1. Lineage (GTDB taxonomy): Bacteria > Planctomycetota > Planctomycetia > Pirellulales > UBA1268 > UBA1268. The sequence continues at coordinate 3,896 of CAJQGO010000333.1, read as the reverse complement.
TGGCAAACTCTTCACCACGCTTGCGCGCATCATTGGTCCATCAGTTGTGAATGTAACAGGCGTGCGTCGCGTGCAAACATTTGTTGATGAAATCACAGCCTTGAGAGGTGGAGTCTCGACTGGCCTTGTGGACGAATCTGTTGGATCGGGACTGATTATTTCATCCGATGGGTACATCGCGACTAACTTCCATGTTGTCTCTCAGAGCGAGGCCATTGAAGTCCGACTGGCTGATAAGCGAGTGTTTCAGGCGCAGCTTGTGGGGGCCGATGCTGCAACAGACCTCGCGGTTTTAAAGATCATGGCCGATGATCTACCTGTCGCGGATTGGGGGGATAGCGACACACTCGAAGTCGGCGAAATGGTGTGGGCAATTGGTAACCCATACGGTCTTGAGCGTACCTTGACGTACGGAATAGTTAGCGGCATGGGCCGTAGAGGAGTGGTTGGAAATCCCTATGAAGAATTTCTGCAAACAGACGCATCAATCAACCCAGGTAATTCTGGTGGTCCACTTGTAGATGTGCATGGCAGAGTAATGGGGATCACAACTGCGATTGTCGGAAAAAGTTTTCGTGGAATCGGGTTTGCAATTCCGAGTACGACGGCTCGTCGTATTTGTGAAGAAATTCGTCAACTTGGACACGTTGAGCGAGGACATGTCGGCCTGCGGCTTCGTGAAAGACCCGCGGGAGGCGTTCTGATTGCTGCAGTTGCAGATCAATCCCCTGCTTCCATGGCAGGATTGCGGCCGGGTGACGTCATTACAGAGCTGGATGATGAGTACGTAGATAGCCCCGCCATGCTCGTTCTGATGCTGACGAGATTGCCGATTGGTAACGAAGTAACGCTGACTGTGCTGCGTGAGGATGATGTGATACAGGTCCCTATTCGGATCGGGAGACGTCCCAAAGAATAGAAGAGTTGTAGGAACCCTTGTAAGATGTCACAAGGAGTGATGTTCTGTACTTGGTAAGTGATGAATTTCTGCGTTCGGTGAAAAGAGAGGTCTGGGAATGTTTCGATCGTGCATCTGTCTGTTTATTACAGGGTTTGTGACAAGTGTGTCTTTTGGTGCTGAAAAGCCAAATATCATAATTCTTATGGCTGACGACCTTGGGTGGAACCATGTTGGTGTGTCTCAATCTACGTGCGGAACGGCACCGACGATGTATCAGACGCCAAACGTGGCTCGATTAGCAGGAAAGGGTGTGAGTTTTCCCTTCGCCTACGCGCAGCCGAATTGTGCACCAACCCGCGCAGCGATGCTCACCGGGCAGTATGCACCACGTTGTTATAACGACATTTATGTCGTCGGGAATCTGAATCGCTATGGTCGGGGAGGAATCTCGAAAGAAAAGGCAAAATTCAAAGGGCCTCAGCAGCATGAAGACGTCGGGGCTGAAGCAATCACGATTGCAGAGGCTCTGAAAAAAAATGGATACGCAACAGCGCACATCGGAAAGTATCACGTTGGTGGACATAACGGCCCGGAAACGCTGCCCGAGAACTCGGGGTTTGATGTAAATGTTGGCGGGTTTTCACAAGGACATCAACCGGTTTGTTTTGCATCGCGTGATGGGAAACAGTGGAAATTCAAAAATCTTGGTCGTGGTGATTTTGACCGATGGGCTGAACCCTATAGTTCAGCGTATCTCAGAAAACGAGGTCTGTCCGATTCTTTGCTGAATTCTCCGAAGCATGTAAGCGATGCATTTGGTGACGCCATGGAGGAGACTGTTCAGAATCTTGCATCAAGAAGCCAGCCATTTTATTTGCAACTTCATACATATGCTGTCCACGGTCCTGTGAAAGCGAGGCCTGACCTGCAAGAGGAAGCGGCAGAACGGGCTAAGAGCAAAAAGATGGCCGAATATCTCGGCTTTATTGCCGGTGTTGATGAGAACGTGGGTCGCCTATTGGCCGTACTTGAAGACCCAAATCGAGATGGTGATACGCAGGACTCAATCCTTGAAAATACGTTGATACTTATTACCTCAGATAACGGTGGCACACATACCAATAATCTTCCGCTTCGAGGAGAGAAAGGCATGTTTACCGAGGGTGGGATTCGAGTTCCGTTGATTGCTTTCTGGAAGGGGCATCTTCCCGCAGGCCAAGTGAGCCAGCGGATGGTTCATGCAGTTGATTATTACCCAACATGCCTTGACGTCGCCGGAGGAGAGTGGATGCCGCCAGGCGACGTGCATCCGCTTGACGGTGAGTCTTTTCTTGGGGAGCTTTTGCAGCCGGGCTCTGATGATGATCGTGGGCCGGTATGTTATTTGTTTCCGGGGTACCTTGATCAACGTGCGCAGCCAGGTGCATGGGTCATTAATGAAGTCGGAGGCAATCGTTTCAAGGCAAGTTTTGATTACGAGAAAAATGCATGGTCTCTCTTTAATCTCAGCGAGGACATTGGCGAAGAAGAAGACCTGGCGACCAAAGATAAAAAAGTTTTAGTGACGCTTGCGAAACAACTTGATAATTGGCTGACACAAAAGGGACCAACATGGCAACCTAAATATCCAATTCGAAAAGAAGACGGTCTCTCTGCAGGAAGGCCCCCTCAGCCGTAATATGAAAATCTGTAGGAATTTCATGACTTCTCTTCATGGCATACAACGTCAGGTGTTTCTAACGATTGGTTGTTGCCTAACTTCTATTCCAATGCGTCAAAGAAGAGCTGGAGTTTCCCCAGTGCTTTTGGTTTCGCTTCTCTGTGCCTCAGCAGTATCCATGGCTGCTGATAACCATGCTCCAACGCTCCAGGGAGATCGGTTCAAGAAGCTTGTGCCTTTTCGTCCCACAGCCCAGTTCATAATTGGTGCCACATTTAACTATCCGCATCTTGGGACACCAGCAGAAGAGATTTTTGAAAATGACTTTCAGGTGCTGACGCCAGGAAATGCATTTAAGCAAACGGCCGTGCATCCCCGTCCCGGAGTATGGGGATGGAAAAAAGCTGATGCCATGGTTGAGTACGCCAAAGAGCATGGATACACAATGAGGCTGCACGCACCAATAAGTCCTCAATGTTCAGCGTGGGCGGAGGAAGATCACCGGACACCAGAAGAGTTGTTGCAGAACCTAGAGGAATATGTCGTTGGGATATGCGACCGGTACAAGAGCGAGGAACATGTCCGATGGATCGATGTCGTCAATGAGACGATCACCCGAGAAGGTGAGTGGTTCGGGCCGAAGCCGGGTGTTGGGAAATGGCAGAATCCATGGACTCAGATCGGGTTTGATACGTCTCATCCCCTTCAGCCACCGATCTACATTAAACGAACTTTTGAGGTTGCCAATAAACATGGCCCGCACCTGAAGCTACTTTTCAATCAGCATGGTGGTATGGAAAAACCAATGTGGGACAAAGCAAAAGCGACAGTCGATTACCTACGGAAGTCTGATGTACGAATTGATGGTGTCGGTTGGCAGGCGCATGTGTCAGCAGGGTGGGAGAAAATTCCTGGAAATATGCAAAGCCTCGACAGGCTTATTCGGTGGACCCATGCCCGTAATCTGGAATTTCATGTGACAGAAAATACAGTTTGGATGGATGACCCGGGGGCAGAAACTCAGGAATCGCAGGCAGCAACATTTCGAGCTATCGTGACAAAACTTGCCGAACACAGTAAGCGTGGCGTTGTCGTGTGGAATGTCTGGCAACTTTGCGATAGCCATATCCAGCGACCACAGAAAAAAGGCACCATGTTTGATGCTTCATTTCAGCCAAAGCAATCGTACTATGCAGTGCAGGATGTGCTTCGGCGTTATTCAGAAGCAGTAGCTGCGGAACATGCTGCCACTAAACAATGACTATGAATTACGAGATAATCGAATCGTGGATAGAGATCATCGCAGTCTTCACTGCTCCGTCACGATGGCTACGA
>CAJQGO010000332.1 GCA_905477565.1 uncultured Planctomycetota bacterium | reverse complement strand
ACCTTGTCACTGCAATCGGGTTTGTGCCAGGGTTTCCGTACCTTGAGGGGCTTCCGAAAAGACTTGAAACACCACGTCTTGCAACACCACGACGGCGGGTTCCTGTCGGTTCAGTGGGCATAGGGGGTAGCCAGACTGGCGTATATCCTTTTGAAACACCTGGAGGCTGGCATCTGATTGGACGAACAGACGCCACATTCTTTGATCCAATGAGTTCATCCCCTGCCCTTTTGCAGCCTGGTGATCGTGTTCGTTTTTATGAAACAAACCATGCGAATACCCAGCAGGATCATACAGCCACCGTCGCACTGAAATGCGTGACATCAAAAGATATGACGATTCTTGAACCGGGCCTTATGACAACTGTTCAGGATCTTGGCCGCAGCGGATTTCGTTCTTCTGGCGTTCCGCATAGTGGCGCAGCAGACCCAATATCTGCCGCGCTTGCAAATGGAATCCTCGGCAACCCAGAGGATGCGGCGGTACTGGAGTACACGCTGCTTGGCCCTACACTTCAATTTCAGACAGACACCTTTATTGCACTCGCTGGTGCCACGAACAATTCACTCGCTTCCTTACGACCACTTCAGATGCGGCGCGGTGACACCTTACACATCGGGCATACAGCCAAGGGATGCCGAGGCTACGTCGCAGTTGCTGGGGGAATCAGCGTACCACCCGTTCTCAATAGCTGCAGTACATATCTGCCTGCGAAGCTTGGAGGGTATGAGGGAAGGCCTCTTGAAACTGGAGATCAACTGTCCATTGGGGAACCGGCTGTGAGTTCATTTGCGACTAGCTGGAGCCTCGCTCATGACGTGGTTCCTCTCCCTACAAGCCCCTGCACACTGAGAATGCTACCTGAGGGTCCTCTATCGACTGCACATCGTGCCATGACACGTACGCCGATGCATGTCACTGCACAAAGTGACCGAATGGGGATTCGTTTTGGTGAGACACTCCCGACCTTGTCGGCCACTCCTCTTTCCCGGGCCGTATTGCCTGGAACGATCCAACTTCCCCCTGATGGGAAACCAATCCTTCTTCTTTGTGACGCTCAGACAATCGGTGGCTATCCGGTTCTGGGAAAGGTAATTGCTGCGGACTTGCCTCGTGCCGCGCAACTTCGGCCTGGCGATACAGTCTGTTTCTCTGAGACCACTCTCGCAGAAGCACATCGCCTTCTCCGTCATCAACACGACATCCTTGGAATGGTACAAGAAGGAATCACCCACGCACTCGGTTTCGCTGAGAAGACAGAATGACCAACGATTTTCATAGTATTGATCTGAACTGTGACCTTGGTGAAGGTGGCCAGTATGACGACGCGATCATGCCACTGATCAGTTCAGCCAATATTGCATGCGGCGGGCATGCGGGTGACATCACGTCTATTCGAGCATCAGTATCTTGTGCACGTCACCACGCTACTGCAATTGGCAGCCACCCTGGTCACGCAGACCCTGAACACTTTGGTCGCCGGCCACACCCGATAAGCCCAGATTCCGCTGCCGAATTGGTTTTATGCCAAATGTCACGAATCGCTTCTGTAGCTGGTGATGACCTTCATCATGTCAAACTTCATGGGGCACTGTACCACCAAGTTGGAACGAATGAAGCATTGGCTATTTCAGTAAGTCGTGCACTCGCAGCGGAGTGGCCTCATCTCTTTCTGTACGCGGCCGCAGGGAGCCTACTGATATCCATTGCGAAGAGTGAAGGTCTTCGCGTTATTCCGGAAGCTTTCACCGATCGTCGGTATCACGAATCTGGTGAACTTGTCTCGCGAACTGAGGCTAATGCCATTATTGAAGCCACGGATGAAGCAGCGGCTCAGGCGTATGAGATTGCACACCACAACGCAACCAAAACGATATCAGGCAAGCAGATACCAATTTATGCAGAAACTTTGTGCGTCCACGGCGACGGCCCTGTTTCATTTGAAATAATTCAGGCTATTCGATCGCTGCTTACTTTTGAGGGAATTCGTATCGCTCAACCAATTCACCACTGAAGAAGCCCTCGCCCCTGAAAGCACTCCTGAAAAAATTCAACGGCCTGAATGCTGCTGCGTGTGGTACTCTAATCGATGTCTTCATAAGGGAAATTTCCATGGGTATTCGTCTCTTCTTGCTTGGACTCTTTCTGCTTGGCTGCACGCAGAGAGGCCTGGCCGCCGGCACGCTAGGAACACCAAACATTATCTTCGTACTTTTCGATGATATCGCGTATGGCCAACCCACAAGCTACCGAACTGAGAGTCCTTTTCGAACACCAAACATCGACCGCCTGGCTGAGGAAGGCATGCTTTTTACTGATGCCCATGCCGCAGCAGCGAACTGCACCCCGACCCGATATGGTGTTCTGACCGGAAGATACCCATGTCGTATTGGTCAGTTCGGCGTCCTGAAAACATATTCACCGCCAATTATCCCAGCTGATCGACCTACGGTGGCGTCATTCCTTCAACAGCGTGGATACCACACAGCATGTATTGGGAAATGGCACCTCGGCATGAACTGGATCGACGGGAAGCCGGGTACAGAAAAGAAACTCCCGATTGGAGCAAAACTTACCGAAGGACCGAACTCACGCGGCTTTGATTACTTCTACGGGTTCACACATGCTCGAAACATTGGTTCGATTATTGAGCAAGACGCAGTGGTGGCAAATGTTGACGCTGTCGAAAACCAGCCTCTCATGATCAGACAGGCCGTGAAGTACATCACTGAACGTGGAGAAAACGAACAGCCATTCTTTCTTTACTTCCCGATGTGTCCACCGCATAGCCCAATAGCACCCGCTGATGACATGAAAGGCAAAGGAGGCATATCCGGCAAAGAATCTCGTTATGGAGATTGGGTCTACCAAGGAGACCACATGCTCGGCCAGATATTAGACGCACTCAAGCGAACAGGCCAAACCCAGGACACGCTCATCATTGCCACAGGAGATAATGGTGCTGCGAAACGCCCGTACCCTCCACTACGTGATGCGAAGAGCAGCATTTACGAGGGTGGACATCGTGAGCCTTTCGTCGCAAGATGGCCCGGCAAAATTCCTCCGGGCTCAACCAACAGTCAGACCATCTGCCTCAACGATTTGTTTGCCACGTGTGCAGAAATTCTTGAAGAACCGTTACCTAGTAACGCCGCCGAAGACAGCGTCAGCTTTTTACCTCTTCTTTCTGGTAGGACCGATAGCCCGACTCGCGAGGCAACAATCCACCAGGCACCAGGGGGCTTAGCGATTCGGAGGAACGAATGGAAGCTTGTTTTTCACCGAAGTGGCCAACGTGAACTGTTTAATCTCAGTTCAGACATCGGAGAGACGACAAACCAGATTGCTTCCCATGCTGACATCTGTAAATCGCTCGAAGGAATGATGCTTCACTATATCCAAACTGGCCGCAGCACTCCTGGACAACCGCAAAGAGTGGAGTTTGACCTTTCTTCTCTTGTCGAAAAAAAGAAAGGCACAAGACGCAAAGAACAGCAGTAAAAAACACCTGCTTTCCTCTACAGGCTCAAAACCACCTGTTAGACACATCACATAGATCAGCCAAAAACAATGAAAAAAACTATTTTTCAAAAAGCAGCGAGCGTATTTTTCTTACTGATACTCCCACTTTCTTTCCCGTACGAAAAAGAAATGGCGGAAGCATCAGAGCCTCGCCCAAATATTCTTTTTATCATCACAGACGATCAGGAGCGGCGAGAATTTAACTTCCTTGAAGAAGGAAGAACAGAAAATGGCCAACCTCGAAACCTGAGTCCGCATATGGATCGTCTTGCTCAGGAAGGCGTGGTCTTTCCGAATCAATACGTGACCAGCCCCGTCTGCACGCCATCACGGTTTTCTGTCCTCACTGGAACCTACGCAAGCCGGTCTGTGAGTTTTCGCCGAACTGTCGATCGAGGTGAACAGGTAAATATCACATGGAATTGTCATATTGATTCGACAACCCCCAATCTTGCAAGAACTCTCCAGCAGACAGGTTACTACACCGGTGCAGTTGGAAAAAATCATGTCATTGAAGCCAAAGGTGTGTCCCGGAATGATGGCCCGGCAGAAGACGCTGATCCAAATGACCCAAAAGTGGCTCAATACTATGCAGAGAAACAGCAGAAACTGGTGAATGCTTTCAAGCAGTGTGGCTTCGATTTTGCGGCAAACCTCTATCAGGGAAATCTTCCGGGACACACCTGTAAAGCACTCGAATTTCATAACATGGACTGGATTACAAGTGCTGCGATTGAATTTCTTGATTCATGGTCAACCAAGAACAAACCATTTTTTCTTTACATGGCAACAACGCTCAATCATGGGCCGGGCCCTCGATACAGGAAATACACCGGTGACCCACTGGCGACACCTGCTGGCTTACTCAATCGACCACTATCTGTTCAGCCTGACAGAAAAACAATTCCAGAACGAATTGCAGAGGCTGGACTTTCCAGCGAACCAACTGCTTGCGATGTTCTCTGGCTTGATGATGGCATTGGTGCAATCCTGCAAAAACTAAAAACAATGGGTGCACTCGATAATACAATTGTTTTTCTTTTTGATGACCATGGTGTTGAAAGTGGAAAAGGCTCTCTTTATGAAGGAGGCATTCGGTCTGTAAGCCTGGTCTGGTCCCCAACTCGCTTCAAAGGCGGTCGATATTCGAAAGTCAACATTTCAAATATTGATTTCACACCAACAATCATGGACCTGTGCCATGTACCAGAATCACAACGGCATCAGGTCGATGGCAAAAGTTTTGCAAGCGTTCTGAATGGAAATGATAAGGAAATCCATGACCATCTTTTCTTCGAAATCGGTGCAACGCGTGCTGTTCTAAAAGATGGCTGGAAATATCTTGCCTTTCGACTGCCTCCCACTGTTTCAACAAATCCTCCCAAGCCATACACGCATCTCGCGGACCGTCCTGGTGGACGGGGTTCTGAAGGACCTGCCAAAGATTTTTATCCGAACTACTACGACACGGACCAACTCTATGACATCAAGAGCGACCCACTGGAACGTAACAATCGCATAGCCGACCCCTCGCAAAAGTCACGTGTTAAACTCTTGAAAGCACTGCTCGAGCAAAATCTTGCTGATGTCCCCGGACCTTTTGCTGAGTTCACCGGCGAAGAGACAACTAAATAAATTGGCGTAGATCATCGACCAAGAAAACGTGATCGCCTTTAATCAAACAAAACTCCACTCTTCTTTTTCAATTCCTCCCGATAAAAAACCATGAAATCCTGCTTGCTATTTATTTGCACGCTTCTCTTGATTGTTTTCACCAGAACAGAGAGCAACGCACAACAACACTTTGAACCTACGTGGGAGTCTCTTGCCAAAAACCCACTTCCGGAATGGGTCAAGGATGCCAAGTTCGGGGTGTATACGCATTGGGGCATTTACTCTGTGCCGGCTCACGGTGGCCCTGATTACATACGCAACCTGTACGAGGGGTCACGAACCGATGCAAAAGGCGTTTACTCCTATCACACCAAAAAATACGGATCACTCGAAAGTTTTGGATACAAAGACTTC